>NZ_JACJPW010000078.1 GCF_014696265.1 Aerosakkonema funiforme FACHB-1375
CGGAGACATTTATTTCGCACAAATTGAGCAGTCCTAATTGCTTCATCAATGGCTTGGTATTGAGTTGTTTTCCCTTGAGCTTTAAATTCTAAAACTATCATTTGACTCGGAAAACCTCTACGTCAATTAGTTTAACGCAATTCGAGTCTAAACGGAAATCGAGACGGCGACTAAAGTCGCTTATCGACTTATCCCCATGTCTAAAGCCAGGGGCTTGCGTCTCGCTTTTCGGTCAAAAGCGACTACATCGAATCCCAAACGAGCTAATTCTTCAGCATCGTCTCCCAAACCGCAACCGATGACGAGCGCTTTTTTGCCTTCTCCCCTAAGATTGTGTAGCTCAATCCAATCAGCGAAGTTGGGATTGACGGTCATATCAGCCCACGGTACGGCTCGATCGTCCCCATTTGCACTTGCGTACAAAACGTCGAACCAACCTGTGGGGTTATCCTGCACAAAAAACTGATGAGCTAGTTGTCTTGCTTTCTGTCTGGCAGAATCTACCAAGCTGACCTCCGATCGATCGCTTTCTACATTTCGAGTGTAGCGATTAAAATTCCACGATCGTCGGTGCGTGGTCGCTGGGTTGGGTTAGCGCTCTAGGGGTAACATCAATTGTGCAAGCGATCGCGCGATCGTACAACTCTGGTGTCAAATAGTGATGGTCTATACGCCAACCCCTGTTGCCTCGAAAAGCAGCCGATCGATAGTCCCACCAACTAAAATTGCCACCTTCTTGGGTGAATTTGCGAAAAGCATCGGCTAATCCCAATTCTAAAACTGTCTGCAAAGCTTGGCGTTCTAAATCTGTCGCCATCACCATTTTTTCTCGCCCTTTTGGGTTGTGAATATCTTTATCTTCGAGGGCAATGTTGAAGTCACCGCAGACGCACATCGCGCTGGGTTGTTTTTCCAGCAGCGCTTGCAGGTACTCGCGCAACACTTTTAGCCAGCTGAGCTTGTAAACATATTTTTCGCTACCGACTTCGGAACCGTTGGGAACGTAGAGGTTGACGATCCGAACATTATCTACAACGCCAGTAATTACCCGTTTCTGTTCGTCAAATTCTGAAATACCCAAAATCGGGGCAAATCCGGCACTGACTTCTTCTAGAGGTTTGCGGCTGAGGATGGCGACACCGTTGTAGGATTTTTGTCCCCAAATGTAGAGGTGATACCCTAAATTTTCCCAGGGCGATCGCGGAAATTCTGCATCTTGCACTTTGGTTTCTTGCAAACACAAAACATCTACAGGATTTGACTGCAACCAATTGACCACCTGCTCTAGGCGGGTACGTATTGAATTAACATTCCAAGTGGCGACTTTCATTAAAAATTTGGTTTTCTGTGTTTTGAGGAAGCGCAACTTTTTTCCCACTCATCAAGGATAAGGAAACAATTGCGTTGAACAAAGCGATCGTATGAGAGCGATCGCTTGTTTTCAATTATTATATTCTGATATTAGTTCTGACTTAAAGGGGTGACCGATGGCCGCAAGCATTTTGACAGTTAGTTATGAAGATGGCAGCGTGCTTACGCTGCGAGAGCGCAAAGCTGGCGGCTTTTTCATCTACTATGAAGATAGCGAGGGCGAGTCAAGCAAACTGGTAGGTTTAGCGGAAGATATCGATATCAATCTAGCTAAATCTATCTTTTTTATGGTTGCCGATCGCTGGGGTTGGGAACGCTTTGAAGATGAGGAGGAAGAAGACGAAGAGGAACAAGACGAAGAACTTTAGTTGCCTAACTATTTTTAATTCAATTAGCAGAATTAAACGTAGGGTGGGCATTGCCCACCAAAATGCCTATCAGCTTTTCGATACGGGAATGGTGGGCATTCCCCACCCTACTATTCTCTATGCGACAAAATTGATTTTGATGCGTTGTCGCGGTCAGAAACCCGGTTTTTTAGAAAAACCGGGTTTCTCGAATTGCGGATACTAGATAGCGCAACTCAATTCTCCGGCTTTCTGAGTGAAGCGGAGATTTTCTCGATAGTCAACCGGGCAATCTATCACAGCAGGAACGTTTTGGGCAAGGGCGGTTTTCAAGATAGGAATAAAATCAGCAGTAGATTCCACTCGGTATCCTTTTAAGCCCATACTTTCGGCAAATTTGACAAAATCGGGATTACCGAATTTGACAAAAGCCGATCGACCCATTTGGTTTTCTTGCTTCCACTCGATCAAGCCATAGCCGCCATCATTGAAAATGATGGTAACAAAATTCGTGCCGACGCGCAGAGCTGTTTCCAGTTCTTGGCAATTCATCATAAATCCGCCATCACCGGTAACGGCAACTACTTGTTTTTCCGGGGCAACTAATTTAGCGGCGATCGCACCTGGAATGGCAATTCCCATCGCTGCAAAACCGTTAGAAATCAGGCAAGTATTGGGACGTTCGCAGTGATAGTGTCGCGCCATCCACATTTTATGGGCTCCGACATCGCAAATAACGATATCTTCCGATTGCATCACTTGTCGCAAGTCATAAATTAGTTTTTGCGGCTTAATGGGAAAACCAGTATCGTTAGCATATTTTTCGTAATCTGCGCGAATATCATCCCGCAATTCCAAAGCGTAGGGGTCGGGTTTACCAGTCCGATCGGCCCGTTGCAAGATTTCATCTAACGAATCGGAAATATCCCCCACAACTTCCACAAGCGGAAGATAATTGCTATCAATTTCGGCGTGACTGGTGCTAATATGAACGATTTGAATCTTGCTATCGGGATTCCACCGCTTGGGCGAATATTCGATTAAATCGTAACCGATCGCAATTACCAAATCCGTGTTATCGAAACCGCAGTTAATGTAATCGCGCAATTGCAATCCCACCGCCCACAACGCCAGCGGATGAGTATAAGGAATCACACCTTTACCCATAAAAGTATTCGCGACAGGAATATTCATTTTAGTAGCAAATTCCGTCACCGCTTGACTGGCGTTGGCGCGGATCGCACCATTTCCCACTAAAATTAACGGATTTTTGGATTGAGAAATTAGCTGTGCTGCTTGTTCGATACTGCGAAAAGAGGCAAAAGTTTTTTCCACATCGCCTTTGTTGAGAGGTTCGCCCGTTACAGGCATAGCGGCAATGTTTTCTGGCACATCGATATGCACTGCCCCCGGTTTTTCTGTTTGAGAGATTTTAAACGCTTTGCGGACAACTTCCGGTGCAATGCTGGGTCTGACAATTTGGGCATTCCATTTAGTTACCGGGGCAAACATAGCCACCAAATCCAGATATTGGTGCGATTCTTTGTGCATCCGGTCTGTTCCTACCTGGCCGGTAATTGCCACGAGAGGGGCACCATCTAGATTGGCATCGGCGACACCAGTCATCAAGTTGGTAGCACCAGGGCCTAGAGTAGAAAGGCAAACGCCCGCTTTTCCCGTTAAACGACCGTAGACATCGGCCATAAAAGCTGCACCCTGTTCGTGGCGGGTGGTAATAAATTGTATAGAAGAATGTGCGATCGCTTCCAAAACGTGCAGATTTTCTTCACCGGGTAAACCAAAAACATATTTTACCCCTTCGTTTTCCAGACACCGCACTAATAATTCCGCTGTATTCATTTCGCCCATATTATTTCACCCACACGGTTTTGATGTTGACAAACTCATGAATTCCTTGCACGCCCAGTTCTCGTCCGTATCCGGAACGTTTTATCCCGCCAAAAGGCAGACGGGGATCGGATTTGACTAGGCCGTTGATAAATACTGCACCCGCTTCTAGTTCCGAAATTAAGCGATCGCGCTCTTTCTCCACTGTAGTCCAGGCACTGGCTCCCAGTCCAAAGGGAATGGCGTTAGCGCGTGCTATTGCTTCGTCAATGTCTGCTACTCGGAATAAGAGGGCTACTGGGCCAAAAAATTCTTCGTTATCAGCTGGAGTACCGGGTGGAAAGTCTGTCAAAATTGTGGCAGGGTAGAAGTTACCCGGACGATCGGACAAGGGTTTTCCGCCAGTGAGAACTTTTGCGCCTTTGGCGATGCAGGTTTGCACTAACCCATCTAAATCTTGGACGATGCCTGGAGTTGCCAAGGGGCCAAGATCCGTTTCCGGATTCATCGGATCGCCAATTTTTAAAGCTTGAAATTTCTCTAGGAAGCGCTGTTCAAATTCGTCTGCGATCGATGAGTGCAAAATAAAGCGTTTTGCCGCTATACAAGATTGTCCGTTATTGAGCATCCGCGCCGCAACTGCTGTGGAAACTGCTGCTGACAAATCGGCACTTTCCAAAACGATAAACGGATCGCTGCCTCCCAATTCCAAGACCGTTTTTTTGATCTGCTTGCTAGCAGCGACAGCGAGAGAAATACCAGCTGCTTCGCTGCCGGTGAGAGTGGCTGCTTTAACGCGATCGTCTGCAATAATAGCTGCAACTTTATCCGACCCCACCAGCAAGGTTTGAAATACTCCCGCTGGAAATCCCGCTGCTTTGAAAATCTCCTCAATTGCCAAAGCGCATTGAGGTACGTTGGATGCGTGTTTCAATATACCCACGTTCCCGGCCATCAGCGCGGGTGCGGCAAAACGGAAAACTTGCCAGAAGGGGAAATTCCAAGGCATAACTGCTAAGATTATCCCCAACGGCTCGTATTTCACAAAGCTCGAGCTGGCATCGGTTGATGCGGGGACATCTGCTAGGAATTCCGCCGCACGTTCGGCGTAGTAACGGCATACTAAGGCGCATTTGTCAACTTCCGCGATCGCACCTTTAATCGGTTTGCCCATTTCCAAAGTCATGATTTTGGCAAAACGATCGCGATCTCGCTCCAAAATTCTAGCAGCTTCGTTCATCCACTCGGCTCTTTGGGCAAAAGGGGTGTTGCGATATTCCACAAACGCCTTTTGTGCCAGATCCAGTTTCCCTTCTATTTCCGCTTCCGTCAGGGGTGTGAAGGTTTGAAGCGTTTCTCCCGTAGCTGGGTTTATGGTGGCAATAGCCATTGTTTCGGTATCTCCAATTCCACTGATAAATTAGGGTAGTCCTGAGACTTTCTGCATCTCTTGCCGAGCTACCCGCGTTACTATGTCGGTTTTAGATTTTCATTTAAAATCTAAGATTCCACGATCCCCGTCTATATATTATTCTTTCACACAGATTGGCAGCCGTATGTGTAGAAATGCTGCGCTTTTAGTTTGTATTGTGTCGCACTGGTAAATTTTAATAAAGAATTAAGTATTTTCGATATTTGTGTTAACCTAACTTACAGGTAGGTGATGCCACCCTTAGAGGTGAGCCCCACTTACCCGGTTTGACCAAAGACAACCAAAAATTGTCAAATGGATGCGAGCCAGTCCATTGCAAGCGCCACTCTCTTCCTATAGCTCTGAGTTTAGCCCCGATTTGGGAAGTTTTGATAGTGCCGCTTAGGGAATGCCTCGTCCACTCTTTTTCAGACTGCAATTTCTCTAATCTACAGTTTCCGCTGAAAACAGAGCGTGGATGATATGCAATTTTCCTCGAAACATACCGCACCGTTTACTGCGAGTCGTCCTCTAGTGTTGGTAGTGGATGATAATGAAGATAATTTACTGCTAATTTCTCTAGCTGTCGAACAGTTGTTTAATTGCTCCTCGATCGCAGCGGCCAACGGCGAAACAGCTATAATCTTAGCTGAACTTTATCAACCGGATCTCATCTTACTGGATATTGTTCTACCTGACTTAGATGGTGTTGAGGCGATTTCTCGGCTAAAGCAGCATTCGCAAACAAAAACAATACCTATTGTAGCAGTCACAGCTTTGGCAAAAGAAGAAGATTGCGATCGAATTATGGCAGCTGGTTGTAATGGCTACATCAGCAAACCCTATATGCTTGAAGATCTAGAAACGGTCATCTATCGCCATCTGCGGATACCGTCTCTAGTTTGACTGGCGGGACGAAAGTAGTATCCCTATCTGTAGGTGCAACTGCTAAGACAGCGATAATGCCGGTGCGACCGGTTTCTATACTGGTATCGGTGAGCAAGTCTAAAGCTTCTACGCCCAGGACATCTTCTACGATCTGCACCAGCTCTGGCTTAAGAGCGGCGTCAACATTTAATCTTACCTGCTGCGCTAAATTGCTGCGATCGTTCTCCGCTAAAAGTTGTACCGGACGGGATATCGCATTTTCCAACACGATGGCAAGTTTGTTGTCAAAGAGTTGGCAAGATACTCGATCGGGTTGATGCCCAACTCTGCTATGGTACAATTGTTGAATACGCTGCGAAAAAATTTGTTCCAATTGCTGTCTCGTCAGTTTTGTTGCGGGCATATCCATAGAGATCGGCTCCTAATAGCAAAAAAATTTTTAGCTATCCACTTTGAGCGTAGCAAGGAGCACAATTTTCAAAATTAGCCTGAAGAAGTATTTACAAAACAGCAAGCAATCATCGCTGTTATCTAAGAATAGCTGTTATTCCTAGTTCAAACGAAAAAAACTGGCACAAAGCACAACAATAAGTACTTCCATCAAGGCTGGGAGACGTGCTAAGTTTTTTATCGAACCAGCTTTTGTCGATCGCACGGAGCGAGCGAGCGTTTCTAGGTAAATTATGGCCACCAACTGAGTAATAAATTTTATTTATTCAACTCTCCCCTATATAGTGTGATGATTAAACCTAATTGGTTACTCTCATCCTTACTCTGTAAGCATTTCTATCCTTAATGCCGTCACCCTCTGTTTCCCTACGCCTTAGCCCCTCATCCCAGTTTCCAGTGTTCTAGATTACAGTTTGTGGCTGGGATTTAATGTATTCGCAAGCGAGGCCCAACTTTACCTTATTTGGGACAAAATATTCATTTTTTAGCTTTTTTACACTAAAATATCTGCATTAGCTAGCATGGTGATGTAAAAAGTATGAATTTAGCTGTTTATCGTTCATACTTTTATACGAGCCAATCTGTTTCAAGCGCCAACATCTTAGCTCTCCCTTTTGTAGGGAGAACGTAAGCTGATAACTTCTATGCTTGCCGCTTGAGGAATGCCTCGTCCAGCCCTACCTCAAAGCTTGCACAACAAATTTACAACTTCCCCCAAACAAAGAATGGATATGGAATTTTCTCTTGGCGACAGCATTCAATCTGTTGCCCAAAGACCATTAGTTTTAGCTGTCGATGACAATGAAGATAATTTGATTTTGATAAGTTTTACGCTTGAGCTGGTTGGCTGCGCTTTCCTCACTGCTGACACCGGCGAGACAGCAATCGCACTAGCACAAAGTCATCAACCCGATCTGATTCTGCTTGATATTATGCTGCCCGACCTCAACGGAATAGAGATTGTCACTCGTCTCAGACAAGATCCCCGTACAAAGAAGATTCCCATCGTCGCAGTTACCGCTTTGGCAAGAGCAGAAGACCGAGCTAACATTATCGCCGCAGGTTGTAATGATTACATTACCAAACCCTATGTAGTTGACGATTTAGAAGTTATTCTCCGTCGCTACCTAAATTAAACTCGGTTTACTTGCGGCGCTTCGAGCTAGCGGAAGAATCCCTGACTTGAGGCTCCGCACTCAATATTACGATCGTACCAGTACGACCTGTATCTAGTTTGGCATCGCTGAGCAAATCCACTACATCAACTCCCACAACTTCTTCGATTAAATCCTTCAGTTGTGGTTGAATTGCCGCATTTAAATCCGACCTTACCTGCTCGGCCAACTCCTGCTGACCGTTGTTCACCAGAACTTGTTCTGGTTGAGTAACGGCATCTTCCAATACTATGACAATTTTTGTATCAAAAATCTCGCAAGTCACTTGGCTGGGCTGATGGCCCAGCTGATTGCGATATAGAGCTTGGATACGTTGTGACAGAGTTCGCTCTAATTGCCCACGGGTGGGGGCTGGTGTTTCCATAATTCTTTGCGTATCGCCTGAGTTAGATTAATGAAGACAGACTATGTGACAGCATATTAGACCTCGGTATGAGGAAAAAATAAATAAATTGGCATATTATATTATAGCACTGACCTAAACACTCAAGAGATACTCATTTTGAGCGCAAAGAATACCTATTCAGTTAGATGCGGAAACAGGGAAGGCCGGAAGAGCGCTAGAGATTAACGATAGTTAAGGGTAAATCAAAATTTTGTAAGTTTCTGGGCTTGGGGCGATCGCCTGTTGCACAGCTATTGCTAGATCTTGAAGAGGATAGCGATCGCTAATCAACGCATCCACATCAATTCTTCGGTTGAACACAATATCCGATGCCAGAGATTGCAGGCGATAGGAAGAGCTGTAGCTGCCGATCAAATCAATTTCTCGACGGTAAAGGATATTGGGATTGATGGGAATTTCCACCTCATCTGGAAACTCCGCAAAAAATAGGATTTTACCGCCTTTGCGCGTGCAGTCGAGCGCTTGGAAAAAAGCTTTTTCGCTGGGAACTGCCAGCAAAGCAGTATCGACTCCCATACCTCCCGTCAGGGCTTTGATTTTTGTCGGTAACTCTGGGTCGCGGGCATCAAACGCAGCTTCTGCCCCCACGGCAAGGGCTTTCTCGATGCGAGACGGCAGCAAATCGGTAGCGATCGCCTTAGCACCGAAATATTTTACCAACATTGCGAACATCAGTCCGATCGGCCCCGCACCGGCGATCAATACCGTTTGTCCGGGCGCAATTTGAGCTTTTTTCACCGCCTTGAGACAGCAGTTAGTCGGCTCAACAAAACTAGCCTGCTCAAAAGTTACCCCATCCGGTATTGGGATCAATCCCCCGTTGCGAACGATGTGACCCGGAACCTTCACATATTCTGCAAAGCCACCGCCGCTAGGAGCAAAACCAGCCGTTGTCGTGACGTTTTTGTAGACATCGCACATCGAAAAGTTGTCATTGAGGCAGTATTCGCAGCGCATACAGGGAATATGGTGCATCACGACAACTCGCTGTCCCACTTGCCAGTTTTTTACCCCTTCTCCCACAGCGGAAATGACACCGGCTGTTTCGTGTCCGAAGATGCGCGGCGGTTCGTAAAGCGGATAGCGAATTTTTTTGATATCCGACTGACACAAGCCAACTACCTGCACCTGTACAAGCACCTCATCCGCTTGCAGTTCCGGTATGGGCACCTCTTCGTAGCTGAGCCGATCTACTCCTCTGAATACTTGCGCTTTCATATTAATCCTTTTTCGCCCACCGATATTAGACTTTACCATTTTGTGCGTTGCTCTTGGCTAGTTATAGAAGAAAGAGAAGAAAGACCCAAAGGTAGAGGGCATTTCTAGGATTGCGGAAGGCCAGACTTCGACAGCCCGATCCGGGAAATCTATTTTGTTTATTACTTTTACGGTGATTTTATTCTTACAGTTTGAATACTCTGGTGATTGCTTCTCCATTTTTTAGCATAATCCCATTGATATAAATCTCTCTTGTTTACCTTTATATTGATTAATTACACATTTGTGAACCTCGATTTTAACTGAGTCTATCTTACCGTTCACTAATTTATTATCCTCTGAAAATGCGTAATTTGAAACGTTTGTCAATTCTGGATTGAGTACGTAAATTCCGATACTGTTTTCGCAATAAATAAATTTTTAGTCAACTATAAAAATTTGTCCCGATCCTACATCCGAGTTTCCGTAACAGGAAATAGAGATGCGGATAAAACGATTTTTATGGGACATCACAACTCTGTCGTTTGGATGGGTTTTCTCTTAGTTCTATTCACCCCTATTTCCCAAAATATTGGGTCAGCCTCAACCAGAAATTTGGATTTTAATAGCGGCGAACAATTTGTATCTCAAAAACTGCCACTAGATCGAAACTTCGTAGCTGCTGGTTGCATTCACAGGGGTAGTGGAAGAGACGAATGCAAATGAGCTAAATTTGCGCTTTCAACCTTTGCTTGTCGAGCAAGGCTGAAAGTTGATAGCTTTTACTCCACATTTTTTAGAGAGAAGCAAAGAAGATTAGCGCTTTTTCGCACCCAAGCGTGTCAAATCGGCAGACGACATATATGGGCAATGGCTATTTTAGGCTAAACGCAGTCACAAAAAGCCATAATAGTGACACAATTATATCACATCGTAAGATTAACCTCTATCTCTGTAGGAACCCTTCGATGTGAAATAGCTGAATAACCGACAAAACCTTGCTAAGCGCGGTAGGTGTTATTAACAGACACCGATCGCGCTTGCCAAGGTTTGTCACCCAACAAAAAAGATCGTGGGCAAAAATTCTTAGCTGTGCCCTCCGACCCGATTCCCAGGTTTGGGACTAAAAAACCGTTTTGTTTGGGAATGAGTGGGCTTTCACCCCCCAGATCGGCTAAATTTTGGAAAGCAGGGTTCGTCTTAAACTTGACTTAAAAGTCATAAAACGAGAAATAATGAGTGCGGGAAAGCAATCATTTCATTTCTAGTGCATCTACAGGCTCTCACCTAAATGGGTTCTGCAAATAGCGTAAACGGTCTGTTTATCCACTAAGATGAAAAGATCGTCCGTGCCTCATAATTTTGTATCTATGCGATACCATACCTTCTAACATGAGCAAAGACCTCGATCTGATCAAACGCCTCAGCCCTAGTGCAATGGATCAGATCATGCTATATCTGGCCTTCAGTGCCATGAGAACGAGTGGGCACAGGCATGGGGCGTTTCTGGATGCAGCTGCGACAGCAGCAAAATGTGCCATTTATATGACCTATCTGGAGCAGGGCCAAAACCTGCGAATGACCGGTCACCTGCACCATATTGAGCCGAAGCGGGTTAAGGCGATAGTTGAAGAAGTCAGAGAAGCGCTGACTCAAGGTAAACTGCTGAAGATGCTCGGTTCCCAAGAACCTCGCTATCTGATTCAGTTTCCCTATGTCTGGATGGAACAGTATCCCTGGATGCCGGGGCGACCGCGCATTCCCGGTACGACGCTCACCTCTGAGGAGAAAAGACAAATTGAGGAAAAACTACCGCCGCTCCTGCCTGACGCTCAACTGATCAATTCGTTTCAGTTCATGGAATTGATCGAATTTCTGCATAATCGCTCTCAGGAGGACTTGCCATCGGAAAGGCGAACACCTCTGAGCGAAGCTTTGGCAGAACATATCAAGCGTCGCCTGATTTATGCCGGGACGGTGACGCGCATAGATTGTCCTTGGGGACTGCCTTTCTACGCTCTTACCCGCGCTTCTTACTCCCCCTCAGATGACGAGGAGCGCACTTTTATTATGGTTGAAGATACAGCCAGGTACTTCCGTCTGATGAAGGGGTGGCAAGAGCGACAGCGCTATGTGATGCGAATCTTGGAGGAGTTGGATATTCCACCCGATCGCGTCGATCGCGCTTTGGAGGAGTTAGATGAGGTCATCCGCCAGTGGGCGGACAGACACCACCGCGATGGCGGCGATCAAATGATTTTACAGATGGTTTTTGGCCCCAAAGATGACTGAAATTGAGGGGTTCTGAAACAGTGCTGATATAGGGTGCGATCTGATGAAACCAGATCTGGGCCCCTGCCCAGATCGCCTTGAAATTAATTTTATTGTTAAAATCCCAGTTTTAATCTCTCTTTGGTTAGACGATCGGTTTTGATAGCGCGGGTACTTCTACCAGACTAGAGTACCAGTGTGTATTAGTACACTTATATTCTATGCCTCGCCATTTTTTTACTTCCATTTAGGCTGTAGAGCATATGAAGCTTTGAAGGTGTCTAAAAAGAGTGAGAAATCACAAGTTAGCCAAAAGTATTAGCGATGTTTTTTGGTATTAATTTATGTAATGGGTGAATTATTTTGTTACGGTTTATAAGATAATTTGCAATATTGTTTGGTTCCGAGTAGGGGTGAAGTATTTGGGCGACAATCGATCGCCTCAAACCCTGGATTTTCTAGCAATTAGTAAACCAATTTAATCCAAACGGCTACAGAATATTCAGTGTACCTCACTACAGCGGAAACCGCTGTAACCCTCTTCTGTCACTTTCCGAAAACATTTGTCATTTCTGAATTTTAGAGCTTTTGTATAGCAAGCGATCGCGCGATTCTTTTCTAATAACAAATTCCCGATCCTTTTTTTTCTAAAACGATAGCTTGTATCTATTGCCTCATAAGGCTTCTAGGGATCGGCCTCCCGGAGAGTGACAGAAGAGGGGTAAGTCGTCTCACCCTTGCTACTAATCCCAAGAAGCGATTCTGGGAGAATCCCCCGTCACAGCGAAGCTTGACGGCGGGAGTATGTCAATTCCCTGTGTGCTGTAATTCTTCTTCCATCAATATCTTGCCCATCTTCTGATACTCCCGGCGGATCGCACGAATCAGATGACTCATGTGAACGGGTATACCCTCATCAGCAGCTAGAAATGCGGCGGCTAAAGCAACATTGCGGATGCTAGCACCACCAATTTCAAACTTACGTGCTAAAAAATCTAGGTCTATGTGAGGACTGCGAGGTGTGGTGTCAGGCCAAATTTTCTCCCAGATTTGGCGGCGTTGCTTTTCGGTAGGAAGGGGAAACTCAACTATAAAACGCAGTCGTCGCACGAACGCATCATCTATATTGCTACGAACATTGGTTGTTAAAATGGCAATTCCTTCATATTCTTCCATTTTCTGCAATAGATAACCAACTTCAATATTGGCATAGCGATCGCGCGATTCTTTTACTTCTGTGCGCTTGCCAAATAGAGAATCTGCTTCGTCAAATAAAAGAATAGCGTTGGAAGTAGCTGCGGCGTTAAAGATGCGATTGAGATTTTTTTCTGTATCGCCAATATATTTACTGACAATTTGGGATAAATCAATTTTATAAAGGTCTAGCTGTAATTCACTTGCCATCACTTCCGCCGCCATCGTCTTTCCCGTCCCCGGTAAGCCAGAAAATAGAACATTCTGCCCTTTACCGAGAGATAACTTCCGATCGAACCCCCATTCTTCATACACCAGATGTCGATGTTTAGCTTGATTGCAAATTTCCCTAAGCTGGGTTTGGGCATCGGGTGGTAGAACAATATCATCCCAGCGATATTTAGGTTCGACTTTGCGTGCAAGTGCAGCTAGATCGTGACCGCCTTGAGCGCGGGTAGCAGAAAATACAATTGAGCTATAGGAAATCTCGGTTTCTCCAGCCGCAGCTTTCCAGCGAATGGTATTGCTAGCGGTGACAACGGCGTTGGCAATTTGCTCTGGAGTAAGGCGGAAACGATCGCTTAAAGCATCCAAGTCGGTTGGCGAAATAGAAATTCCGGCTTCCTCCAAACGCTCTTGCCATTCTAGGCGACGCTGGGTAAAGTCAGGAACGGTAAAAGGTATCGTCAAAATTCCCAAGACACCTTCTATTCCGGGCTTCCAAGGTTGCTTGCCTGCTAGGATGGTTATTCCCTTGGTTTGAGCAATTGCATTGAGCAAATCTTGATATAAGATAGCGTGTTCTTCCTCTTGCAATATCTCTACCCCCTCAAGATAAAGCAGGGTATTTTCAAACCAAGCTTGACGGAGGATTAGCTTTAAAGTAGGCTCGAAATCTACTTTTGCAGCTATGATTCGGGCGAAATCGGCTGTCAATAAGGGGATTTGAAGTTCAGCGGCTATAGCTTCAGCGGTGTGGCGAGCAAGAGCGCGATCGCTTCCTTGGAAATACAGTCGCAAGTCGCTGCGCTCCGGGGGAAGAGGGGATTTGTCCATTGTCCCGTTTTTCCTCTCCCCTATTTCTCCATCCGAAGGGCATTCCTCAAGAGCAACAGGGTTTTGCTGCGATCCCAAATTTCCTTCCACACCCTTTTTCCCTTTTTCCCCTTTTCCCCTTCCCGCCTGAGCGATCGCTTTTAAACCGTGTTTGACGGATTCCTTCAAGCGTAAATCGTTCCAGTCAACAGCAGGCTGAATTAATTGGCAAAAAGGTGTTAACCGAGAATCGAGTCCTTTTTCGTTGAGTAGGAAGCGGACAACTTGTTCGTCGAGTAAGATATTATGCGCTAGTAGACTCGGTTTGGCTTGGTTAGAGTTGCCAACAAGGTACAGTAGTTTATGGCGGATGAGGGGAGCGTCTGGAGAAAAGCGATCGCGTTGGCTGAGTTTGTCGGTTGCTGTCGGACAAAGGATTTTGAGGACGAGATCGACAGTAGGTTGCAAATAACGCTCTTCGTCTTGTACGTAGGCGTAGAGGCGTTCGTAGCGGCGATCGAGTTCTGGAGCGAGAACGATCGCGATCGCATCGAGGTCAAATGTGGATAATTTAAACGTTTGCTGAAGCTGTGCTAGGTGCGAATCTGGCGGTACAAAGTCGGGTAAAGATTTATCTAAATTTTCGGCTTCCCCTTTAAAACCGTTGGAACTAGGCTGCGTCACTGACAACTTTTCTATTTGTTGTAGGTTAGCTTGCAATTCGCGATAGAGATGAATGGGAGCATTTGGATGGCGATCGACTTCAATAGCAGCGATCGCTCGTCCTAGATGTCGATCTAATCGGCGCAGTAATGGCAATAGAGCGTCGAAGTGGGGAAGGTGCGCGATCGCATCTTCAGGCTTCCTAATTTTTGTTGTTTCCGCCATTACTGCTTGTTCCTTTTTTAATGCCCTTCCAAATTGTGGCTTTAATTTATCTAGAATCGTTCATCTCAATCAACGGTTCTATGCTCTCCAATTGCTCGGAATACAAGCCATTACCTTCACTATCCGCTTTGGCAAGTTCTTCTTCTAGTACCTGAATAGCACCACTGATTCGCAAAAGAGTTTCTCTTACTTTTACCTGTTGAGATTCTAAGTCAGACAGCATCTTTTGACCTGCTTCAAATTCAGCTTTTAACGATTGAAGGCGGTGTCGGAGTTGTTCTTTCATCGGTCAATTTATTCCTTACATACTTGAGTTGAGTAAAGGTTCTTATGCTTAGGAGCTTGACTTAAGAAACTTTTCCCCTCCCAAATTAATTTCGTACTTTGTTTTGATTCTGAAGCCACTCGTTTCTCTGTTGAAATCCTCCAATTATTGAAATATATTCCATCATCATAGCTCTACAACAATTAGATTCCTTGAACTCTGATAAGCACAACCAGTTATTGTTCCGCCCGACTCTTGATCGCTCGACCATTGAACTTTAATTATATGTTGAGCAGATGAAAGAGTTTCTATCCAGTTCAAGCTTATACCTCTGAGACTCCAACCAGGATTGAGATTAAATTCATCCCAAGTAAAAGCTTTTTGCACATCATCAATTAGCAAGCGAAATTTAGCTCTTGTATATCCTGGTTGGAGTGCTATCTTGCCACCTTGTCCTTGAACGCCTCCAATCTTAAATAAGATTAATATAGGATTAGTTCCAGTCGTCACTGTAAGTGTCATATCAGGTAAGTCTACCCAGGTTACCGATGTTGTGCTAATTGGATTGGTAGCTACTGCTTGAACGCAGACATTTTGACAAGTAATTCTTCCAGCAACAATATTACCTGCGTTGATGTTGCCATTGCCCAGAGATAGGCTGCTGCCAGTGATGCTGCCTGCGGTGATGGTACCTGTGCCAACAGAGAGACTTCTGCCAATTATGTTGCCATTAACAGTAAGATCGCCATTGATCGTGCCACTGCCTGCGGTGATATTGCCAGTACCAACACTAAGGCTGCTACCAGTGATGTTGCCACTAGCAGTAAGATTGCCATTAATGGTGGCGCTACCTGCGGTGATATTGCCAGTGCCAACACTGAGGCTGCTACCAGTGATGCTGCCACTAGCAGTAAGATTGCCATTAATAGCAGCATTGCTGAGGTTGATGCCGCCCGATCCAATAGAAAGACTATTTACCTCTAGGGTGCCACTGACGCTCAAATCTCCGGTGAGGACTGCTTTATTGCTAGCGCCATCTCCACCGGAGCGTAGAATTGGGCCTTTTCCACCTGCGGCTGGCAGATACACGCCTGAATATTGACGCACGGAGTTATCAATTTTTACGACACCATCTTTATCAACATTGAGATTGGCTAGCACGATCGCTTCTGATAAGGCTGCTGTCTTCTGTAAGGCTACTTGAATCAGCGGCTTTTCGTGCCAACGCCGATTGCCTTCAGTTCCCTCCTGCGCCCGATCTGCCTCGATTTCTTGATAGGAAATAAAGAGGGAAACTGTCTGATTTCTGTAGCTGACGAGGGAAACGTCTTCTGGTGTTGCTAGAACAATCAGTCGTCCTTTGGGGTCAACACCTGAGCCTGGGTTTACGGTGACGCGATCGTTTCCCGCTACGGTGACTGCTAATCCTTCGCTAATTCCTGAAACTTGCAAGCTTCGACTCAGCCTGCGAGTGCGATCGACGTGATATTTTTGCTCGTCAATAAAGTCTTGGTCTTTTAAAAATTGACCGTCAAAATAGCGCAGTCTCTTGTCTAAATAGGTGGGTTGTTCGTAATTAGCTGGCATGGTGGTTATTTAGAATTAATTTGGACTAGGGGCTAGGGGCTAGAGGAAGAGGGGAAGAGGGGAAAGGGGAGAGAACAATTCTGATTTTTCTTGTGAATTATTGATATTTTGTTTTTATTCTTTTCCTTTATTTTTCTTCCTTTATTTAGCGATTACTGGTTGTTCCAAGTATAGTTGTTCTTCCAACAATTATCCCATTTTGTAAGTCTTTATTGCGGATTTGCATGGTTGGCACTAGCACTTGGAAAGAATAAAAAGTGTGGGCAGGCTTTTGTAAATCTAAAATTGTTTTGGCGATCTGCTGTTTGCGTCTCAGGTTTTCCGCTGTCTCGCTCAACGTCATTTCAACTTGAAAATAGTGAGCGGGTCGATCGAATTCGTAAATTTTAACCTCTTCTCCTGTATAAATTTCTAGAATTTTTTTCATCCCTGCTTTCGTTCCTCGCAAGCGATACAACGGTACGATATTACTGATAAACTTGCGTTGAAAATTTTCATCCCACTCTTCCTGTAAGCTGGCTGCTACCCAAGAGGCAAGCCAAGGTAAAAAGTCGGCAGGTGCAGTTCCGGATTCTTCTGTGGATAAGCCAGGATTAAAGTAGGTGTGAATGCGATCGATATACTCTTCTAAACCGAGTTGGTTGGGCATAATATCGTCGGAATCTTTGGGAGTAAATCCGCTTAAAATCCGCTCGATAGCCAGGAGAAAATGTCCCAAAAACTTATCAGACTGCTGCAAGTAAGGGAGATATTGGAGATAACTACTAATACGATCGGGATTATTATCAGGCATTGACTTGCCAAGCCTCCTTCAGGATTAATTCACCAATTTTGACTGCAACTAATTCATAGTCTTTCAAGACAACTTGTTTGTTGGTATCCTCATCAAGAAGTCCTCTGCCAATAATTGTATTTACTCCAACCAGCAGACCAATTTCTTTACTTCGATCGAGATCGTTTCTGATTTGCATCGTTGGATAAATGACTTGTAGTTTCACTATCTCGACGTAGTTCACTCCAGGGATATCATCAAGCAATTCATAAACTTCAGAAATATAAATGTTGCGACCAAAAGGCCAGCCAGTGCCGTCTGCACCGCCCTTGAAGGGATGAAAGAAAGTGCTGATGCTTTTTTCGGCACGCGATCGCACATCTGTCGCTCTAGCCCCTTCGTCAAGAAATAGGGTAGCAGAGATCGTAACAGGTACATACTCTGGTGCAACAACATGATGGCGCGTTGTCAGTAACCGTCGTTCGTCCAAAAATATCCACAAGGCAGTTAGTAAATCTGAAGAGGGGGAAGGGGAAAAAGAAGGGGAAAAGGGGGAAAGGGGAAAGGGGGAAAGGGGGGAAGGGGAGAGGTTGGCTTCGCCTGCTTGTTCGGGTATGTCTGGTACTATGACTAGGCTAATGTGTCCGGGAGCATTTGCTTCTCGTGCTTCTGGGTTCTTTAAAGCTAGGTTGCGTTCGGGAAGGCAATGCGATCGCCTAATTTTGCCTAATAATTGGGATTGCGCGGTTTGATTCCAATCTTCGACTGCCAATCGCTCGTAATCCTCACAAGTTACTGCTCGGTAACGCTTTCGCAGATCGACAACTGTTTCGCGAATAGCATCTTGCAAACCACCCTCCAAGAGGGAGGAAGAACTTCCCCCCTTTCCCCTTTCCCCTTTCCCCTTTTCCCCATTGACCCATTCTGGCCCATTGAGCAGCTTGAGAAAAATTTCCATATTTTTATCGGGGACGCGATCGACCCGATAAAGTACCATTTCGGTTAGCCAAGCCAGCAATTCAATTAAAATAATTCCCGTGTCCGATGGGTTGTGGTCAGTCCATTCGGGATACTCGACGGGGATCAGAGAGGTGGCTTCTGCAACCAAATCTTCATAAGAACGATCATCTAAGTTGGGTAATGGTAAAGGCATGGTAGAGGGGGGAAGGGGAAAGGGGAAAAGGGAATAGAAACTAGATTTGGCTGCACGTAATTTGGTGTGCGCCGGAATAGATTAAAAACCTATTGCGTCGGTTGTTGGGTAATTGGTTTAGTGATGGGCTATCAATAGAGAGAGAAGCAACATAATCGACTCCATCAACTTTTTCTAATACGGCATACAAATCTGACTCGTGCGGACGGCGACCGAAATCCCAACCTCGACCTTGCCTTCCCCCTGTGAGGGGATGCAAGAATGCGATTAAAGTATCGGTTGCTGCTTGCTTGATTTCATCAACTTTTTCTAGTGAAATGGGAACGATATTCGCTCTTATCGTGACTTCAACCCAATCCGGTTCTGTGAGATGCAGATCGACGGCGGGAGAACAGCGATCGCGAATGTAGCGTTCGACGCGCTCTAGTAAACTCAGGCTAGGCGTTGGTTGGGGATCTGAAGATTGCGGTACGATAATCAATTCAACTCTACCAGCAGCTGTGACTCCTTGATACGGGTTACTTGTACTGCTAGAGTTCATCGATGGAGCTTGAAACTCTACATCGAGAGAACCTGTCAGATAGGTAATTTTGGCGCGAACGCTATCGGCGCTGGAGTTTCCTAAGTTGGTAAAAGTAATGCTCCATTCTCTGCCAAGCTCGAACTGCTTTTGTGTCACGGTATAGGTGATGGCAGGGTTTGTTGTACTTAGCTTCTTGGATGTGTAGGGGTTTGACTGTCCGGGGCCGTTGATATTAACTTCTAGGGTGATACCGTCAGGAAGTGCGATCGTTTCGACTTTAATCTCTCCTGCTGCATCGAGATTAATCCGGTAGATAGGCAACCACTGCAAGCCGTCGATCGGGTTAAACTGAGGTGCGATCGCTAAAGCACGAGCAACCTCTGTAGATGCTTCGAGTGCTAAGTCTTCCATATCTTCAACGGTTACTGCTCGACCTCGGTGGCGCAGTGCCTTTGGCCCTCGCTCTTTAACCCGCTCTAGAGATTCTCCTTCAGCGCCACCCGCAGCGGGTTCGAGATTGGTAACGCTATCTACATAAGGTACGGTAGTTTTTAGTTCGGTTACGGTTAATGCTGGACGATTCCCTCGTTTTCCGCCACCGATGCGATAAGGAGCAAGTTGAATGTTATTTAGGAAGCCTTGGGGTGGAATCGCGCCGTGTAAACCATCACCAAAACGTACTTCACCCGCAAGGCGATCGAGAACGTAATGGCGATCGCGTGGCCCCGATCCGTAGAAATCTGGCACTTCCTGCCACGTCACCCAAGCGCCTTGCACCTGTCCCGCCTCATTACGGACGATCTCAACTTTTTCCCCTTTTCCCCCTTTTTCCCCTACTAAAGAAGGGTCTGTTGGCTCAAACACTTGCAAGCATTGACCCAACAGTATTGGTTTTTGGGCAGTGTGGTAAGTTTGATTGGGATTACCATCGCTTGTACCCAATATCTCTTCTGCGATCGTCACCGTCTGAGATGCCCAAGTCGTATTCGTCAGGATTCGGCGCAACTGAGGAGACACCGCAAATTCTCCACTTTCCCATCTCGCTCTCAGCCAGTATAGAGATTGTCCGAACTCAGTCTGGCTGGAAAAGTTTGTTGGCCCAATAAACTGGATGATACCTCTTTCGCTCAAAGCATCGGTTTCATCCTGTATGGTTAAGGGAACCCAACCTGTGGGGCTGCTATATTCCCAAACAACTCGTGCGGGTACTGCGATCGCATTAGCTTTAGCAATTTCGCCCGGACGCGGAGGTTCTACTTGAAAGTAGAGGGTAATTGCTCGATTAGGAAAAGGCCGATCGAATCCCAAGTATAGAGTAGGACGGATATCGGTGGAAAGGCTGAAAAGTTGAATTTTATTATTACAGTTTATCTGTTCAACGGTGGGAGCGGTAGGGGTTAAGGGTTGAAATGTGGAACCATAATCTATCAGTTGGGCTGTGCGATCGGCATAAGTAAAATTGTTATAGGTGTGGCAAGCTGATAGAGCGTCCCAAGCTCGATAATTATATTTCAATCCAATAGATTGCACGGATGGTGCTGCGAAGGATGCGGCTACTGGTTCGATGAAGATTTGATTACTGGAATTTGTGGTTTGTCTGTAGGTAGCTTCAGTGCCATAATTCCCTTTGATTAACCTGACTCTGAGCCAGCAATTTGTTGTTCCACTTACGATCGTAGGCTGTATCTGAGCAGGTAAAGTAAATGTTATTTGCCCATCCTGGGTGAAGGCTTGAGTGCGATCGTTAAATTCCGGTTGCCCGCTAATTTTAGGATTGCTAACGCTCGATCGTCCTAGTATTTCCCAACTAGCACCGTTATAAACTTCCCAAACAAGTTCTGCACCCCCGTTTTTATTAACAGGTAATCCGCTAAGTTTAACTTCGATAGTTACTACAGCAGAAGGTTTGGCAAATATTTCTTGGCTACCGATATAAAAAGTATCGTTAAAGCGTGGTTGTTGACCGAAAGGGTAAAAATCTTTGCTCAAATCGAGAAGAGAAGCATTGAAAAAACACAAATCCGGCTGAATTAAGTTATTGCGTTCGATTAGCACGCCAGCCAGAATCGCATTAATATAAGGAAGTGGCTGGGTAGGAGCGATGGAAGTATTTAAACCGACTCGCAACCATGCTGCTTCTACTCCGTTGATGGTTTTTCGTGCGGGTACTGGCAAATTGCGAATAGAGACTTGCATTTCTCGTTGATTTAGAGTAAGGGATGGTGGTGTTGGCAGCCAGGTAACACCATTTAAATAAAAGACTTGTAATGCCTGCCAGTTAGCACCATCCCAGTACGACCAAGAGAGAGGTAACTGGGCAAAGTTTGAAATTTCTGTTGAATAAAATATAAAAATAATTGTCTTATTTTCTGGTAAACTTAATAAGCGATCGCAAGCTAGAAAAAAGTAATGTTCGTTTGGTTTATTGGCTTCAAAAGCTTTAAAAGCAGCATTAATATTGCCTGTAGCTTCAGAAGTGCGATCGCTATATCGATCGGTAAGAGGTTCCCGAACAAATACTGCTTGTAATTGTGCTGTTATCAGTGCCAGTTTGCGTTCCGTCTCGAAAACAACCTCTTCTTTTTCTTCTTCTATTGGTGGGGCTGCTACTTGAGTACCAGCAGGAACAGAAGCATCGGTTGGATTGCCTGAAACTAAATTAAACGTGAGGGGAACTCGTGCTGGTATTGGCGGCAAAATTTGAGTGCCGATCGTATCTAGAAATGCTAAAAAGTTTTTCTCTGGGGCTTGATTGATGCGATCGTTTACCAGTGCTGCCATGCGCCCAAAAATACGAATTAGCGCCCGTCCCGCATCCGGTTTACCATCAGAATGAGGACGCCATTGAGTAAACTTCTGCGCCAATTGTTCTGTTTGGGCAACGATTTCTTGGTAGGTGCGCTTGTCTATTTTTGGAGGCTGGGTGGACATAGGAAGGGGGGGGAGGGAAAGGGAAAGGGGGAAAGGGGGAAACGGGAAAAAGGGGAAAGGGGAGAACGGGGGAAGGGTAAACAGAGGGTAGAAGTAGTAATAGTAAACAGAGTAGATTGGAATCGAAGGAATAATTTAGTCTTTGTTTTTTCCCATTTTCCCCTTTTATTAATTACTCTAAATAGAATGGATAAACCAAGTTGAATCGATTATTTGTTGTACGAACTCGGTAATTAATTTGAATGAGTAATCGGTTGGGTTGAGAAGAATCGGGATAGGCATCTACGTCCAGTAAATCTATGCGCGGTTCCCACTGAATTAAGGATTGCTCTACGGATGCGATCGCAACTCCAATTGTGCCAGCACTGTTATTAGCAAATACCAGATCGTGAATGCCACAACCAAAATCAGGGCGCATTAAACGTTCCCCGTAAGCGGTGCTTAAAATAGTCCAAATTGACTGTCGGACGCACTCTTCATAACGTGCCATTTCAACTTGGTTTTTTCCGTCTAGTTTTACTGGGGATGTCCATCCCACTCCTAAAAAATCGCCATTCATATTTCAATTACATTGCCTTAACGCGAGTTTGAGTTACTAAAATATTCAAGGGAGTTCCGGTAGGAATAGAGACGGATTGGCTATCTTGTAATAGCACTGGTTGTCCCATCGATTTGACTCTTGTGGAAGCACTTACCCACTGAGCAATAATGCAAGGGCCAACGTTGACAGGTGGTACGGGATTAGAACATCCTGCGATCGCATGGGGTGATGACTGAGTAGTAATCGGTTGACCCATCACTTTTACGCGAGGACTGGGAGCAATTGGCTGTGCTTGTCCACCATGAGCGCAAATAACAGTTGCACCAGAGTTTAATAGATATCCTGACATTAAATTACCTCCAAAGCGCCATCGTTGATGTTAACTCCTGCTGCACATTTAAGTGTCATTCCTCCATTTGCTTGAACGTTGCAATTAGTATTAGCTTTGATTTCACAACTCTGTTGAGCCTGCATTTTTAAATTTGTATCGGCTTGAATTTCACAATTTTGTTGTGCTTTAAAAGATAAATTTTTACCTTCAAT
The DNA here is from genome assembly GCF_014696265.1 of Aerosakkonema funiforme FACHB-1375. Classification (GTDB taxonomy): domain Bacteria; phylum Cyanobacteriota; class Cyanobacteriia; order Cyanobacteriales; family Aerosakkonemataceae; genus Aerosakkonema; species Aerosakkonema funiforme_A. The sequence continues at coordinate 22,797 of NZ_JACJPW010000078.1, forward strand.
TAAAACATCTCCATCGCTGCTTTTGATTGTTATTTTTCCCTTTGCTTCAATTGTGATATCTTTCTCTACCTTGATATTAAGCTTGTTATTTTTAGAATCAATCACTATCTCGTTCTTGTCCGTGCGATCGCGAATGATAATTTTTTCTTCATCTTTAGTATCATCCAAAATTATCTGATGACCGCTGCGAGATTTAATTAAGCGACGGTTGTTTTTACCATCGTCATTTTTTTCAGGTGGTTTATCTTTGCCATTCCAAACCGCGCCTAAAATATACGGCGATTCGATATCGCCATGAGCAAATGCCACTAACACTTCATCATCAACTTCTGGTAAAAAGTATATTCCTCGATCGTTACCAGCCATCAACGTTAATACTCTAGCCCAATAACTCTCATCACTATCAGAAAGTAAGGGAAATTTTACCTTAACTCGCCCCAATCCATCATCATCTTTATTATTTGTAACTATTCCAACTGTGACCCCATAAAAACGTCCTTGTTGTTCGGGTACAGCCAATAATTCGGATAGTAAATTCATTCCTATCATGTGGCATTCCTCCTCACCGTAAAATTAGTGACATATCCTCTATCTTTCTGGTAAAAATGAGTTGCTGAAGTGACGTAATAAAGTCCGCTAAACCGATTGCCTACTCCCGTAATTTCAATGACTCTTCCTGGCTGTAATTCGGGAAATCCCAAACAAATGCCTTCACCAGTAATATAAGTTAATGCCATATCATTAAATTGTCCCATTGCCATGCGATCGGCTTCTGTTTGATTGGATGCAGGTTCGCTAACAATAACATGAGTCGCTTTACCGAAAGCTTGGGTAACTTTTTGTGGCCCGCTGGTAGAACCTTTCATGGTTGAGTTTTCGCTACCAGCAGCAGCTTTACCAGTAAATGCTTTTTTATCCTTAAAGTTCCAGCTATGCACCTCTACATTACTAACTTGACCCATAGCACTCAAACGAGGACGAAATTCAATTAGGTCATCCTCTCGTGTCAAAGTTAATACTTTTTGAGTATCATTCTGGTGAGGATGGAAATACAAGGTTTTGTTTTCTACGACAACTTCATACCCAATACGCCTTGCTCTTTCTTGTAAGAATTCCAGGTCGGTTTGATTCGCTTGCAAAACGTACTCTAGTTTTACTTGAGTGTCTTTAACTTGGGGTTGCAAACCTCGTTCTACCGCAATTTGACTGGCAATTTCGCTGTCTTTCAGCTTTGTAAAAGAGCGGGTTTTGCGACCTCTTAAAAGTCGATGGCGCAAGTCATGGCCACGCACAACCAGAAGGGGAGCCATTACATCCAATTGAAATTCTGGCTCTAATCCTGTAATTTCTCCTCCTATTAAACTTATTAAATTATTTTGATAACCGATTTGGATTTCTATCTGAGTTCCGATGTCGAATAAGTTATCATCTACCCAAGTAACTTTGCCTTTGGTAGGGTCCCAGTTAATAAATTCCATAGCAAACATCCCCGGCGCATCCAAGTCTTGATGTACTGAGATCGCTTGTAAATCAACCTCTGCTTTTATCGGTAGACGAGAGCCTTTTAGTAAGACTTGAACTTTAAGATTTAGTAATTCGGTATCTTTAAGGCTATACATAGGACGGGGGGAAGGGGAAAGGGAAAAAAGGGGAAAGGGAAAAGGGGAAAGAGGGGGAAAGGCGAATAATTTAATAATTGGGTGGTTGATTTATAAATTTAACTTGGTTAAATAGCATTGCGCCCAACTCCTTGGTTTTGTTATTCAGTGTAGCTTTACTGTTCCAGATATTTAACTTTTAAATGCTCAAAACTTTCAACTTTTTTCCATTTCTTCCCCCTTTCCCCTTTTTCTATTAAAATGTGCTGTTGACGCGCAGAGGTGGTACAGTCAAAACTTGACCGGGAACGATCGCACGCGGATTATCAATTTTGTTGACTTCGGCAATTAATCGCCAAAGGGAAGGATCGTTATATTCTTGGGCGGCAATACTACTAAGAGTTTCACCTCGCTTGACAACGCGAATTGGGTCGTCAATTGGGTTCTGATTTTTTTTCTGATATTCTAAAGGAATCCATTCTTCAAAGGTGCAATTTAGTTTGGCACGGACTGGTGTTCCATCTTCTAAAAACTGAGTGAGTGTTTTGGTAACTTGTTTCAAATAACCTTGCAAAAACCAAGCATAACCTTTTCCCCAATTCAGTCGGCATAAGGGTGGTCTGTCTAATTTCCCTTTTTTACGGGTGAGGTTGTAGATGGGTTTGGTATACTTTTGTACGTCTTCGGAGCCAAATTTACTCAAAGTTGTATCGAAGAACAATTCAATCGTTAAGGTAGCTGGTTTATCTCCTCCGACTAATTGACCTTCCAAAATGCTACCCCCGGCTCTAGAAAGTTGTATTTGCTGAGGGTTAAACAGAACATCCATCGGTCTGCCAAATGAGGGATAGTTCTCTTCGATCGCAATTTTTAATTTCTCTAACGCCATCTTGTTTGCCCCCTACGCTCATTTTCTATAACTAACCGCCGCATGAGTTTGCGTTCTACTTTATCGGCTAAAGCATCCACATCAATTTTTGTGGGACTGTTATTGTTCGGTAGATTATTTCCTTCATAACGATCGCTTTCAACTGTGGGAGGTCTATTAAGATTTGGTGTAATTTGTTGGGAAGCTACTGTTATGGCAGTGGCTGAATTATAGTTTGTTTGTCCTCCCTCAAAATTTTGTTGGGAAGAAGTAAACTCAGGGTTATTTGCTTGTTGTTCCTGTCCTGTAGCGGAGTGAGGGGTAGAGAATATTAGGGGCGTACCTAAGTTAGTCGTTCTGACTGTTTTTTGATTGAAAGTTTGGTTTGGGGTAGGATTGGCAGTAGTTTGGTTTTTCAGCAACGGATGAGGCTGCGGCTCTAACCAAGAACGCACAGTATTTGTTACTTGTACGATCGGGATGGACGAATTCGTTTCGCTAGTAGGTTGAGAGTTATTTTCTGTTGCTTGGGGAATACTGGAAGGAGTTAGAGAAGCGGTGGTTGAATTTTGCGATCGCGTTGTTTGCTGACTCTGACTGTATCTCGGTTGCACCACTGGTAACGGATTAACTTGAGTTTGTAAAGGTTGTGATTTAGCTAGAGTTAGAGATTTGCTTGGATTGCTAACTTCACCTGTTAAGGGTTCGGCGTAGACAATGGGTAAGCTTTTTGACTGCGCTGACTCCTGTTTTTGCGGCGCTGAAATTAGTTCGGCGCTTTGACTTCGGACTACGGGTAAGGGAGAAATTGGTGGTTCTGTAGATGTAGAAATAGCGATCGCATTCTGTGCAGTCGAAGGCGCAATTAAATCGAGGTTTTGCTGAGTCGAAATTGGCTCAACACTTTGACTTCGCACTACGGGTAGAGGCGAATTTTGTTGATCTGGAGAAGTAGCACTGGTATTCTGTGCAGTCGAAGGTGCAGTTAAATCAAGTGGTTGCTGTACCTGCATTGATTCAGCATTTTGGCTTAACACTACAGGCTGTGGTGTAAGCTTTGTAGTAGCATCGGTGCGGATATTGGATTGAGCAGAAGGTGAATTTGAAGCAGGTTTTTGTTTTACCTGTGTTGGCTCAGCATTTTGGCTTCGCACCAAAGGTAGTGGTGAACTGGACACCTCAACAGAGTTACTGAAATTTTTAGTGCTATTTGCTACGGGCATTCCTTTAACAGGAGCGATCGCACTTGGAGATGCGCTAGTACTTTTCGAGGGTGTGGGGGCCAATTTAGCTTGAACTACGGTTCTTGAAACTTGCCCAGAAGCAGGTGAATTTTTAGGTGTGACAGTATTTGCAACATTTGCCTCGCCGCCGAGAGGTTGGGCGTAGGTAATTGGCACTTGACTTGCGGGAAAATTGTTTACGCCAGAAAAGCGACGTTCCAATTGGGATACTAATGGAAGTCGGTTGGCAAAGCGCTGCGATCGCGAAAGAATATTTCCAGCTAACTGAGTCTTATCAATTACCCCCGGTTTTACTAGAGGACGCATCAAACGCTCTTGAAAGCCAGGATCGATCGCATCCTGCCAATTACCCTTATTGCTTGCTGGCAAGTTATTAACTTCAGACATACGATCCACGCAAACCTAAACTAAAGAAAGGTTTATCAATTCCTTGATGAACCAATTCCACTCTTTCGATCGCTACCTGAGAAGTATTATTTGCATTGAATTGAGGGCCAGACCATTTAACGGGATAAGCATTTTTAAAATTCCACCACATTACGGGTAGTTGCTGTTGGTCTAGCAAAATAATCGTGCCATTCTTTAGCTGAACTTTGCCAGCAGCCGCCGCTTGATACCAAAGCCAGAGCGTATCTATATCAGTAATTCCGTGACTCAAAACCAGGTTAGAATATTTTGTTCGTTTTGGGAAATAATGGGTGAATCCATTCACACCTCCTTCTGCATAAGACTCCAACTCAATCTCGCTTCCTAATCCACTGACTTCAGTAAATCCTCCCGTTACTAACCCACCAATTTCTACTAAAAAATTGTAAGTTAGATAGGGATCTGAACGGATAATTCCCCCACCTAACACTGCCTTCCAACCTAATTTATTCGCCAATTTTTCCTCACTTGCTACTAGCCTAAAAACCATTCATTATCCAGCCAAAGGACACTAACTACGTCTGACTTGGTTATCGTTTAACTTCTGATTAATACGGGCAATTTCTGCTACCCATTCCTGCCTTTCTCTGTGTACGAAATTGACGATTTGCTCGTAAGACCAATGAAAGTGATAGGCAATATACGCTACCTCTTCAAGCAGCCGATCGGAAGGGTAGCAAGCTACTCCCCCACAGGCACAGTTTCTACTTCAAATTCACCTTGGCAGTGAGGGCAAGTTACCAAAAGACGGCTATGGCCGTTTTGATTAATGCGCTGGTAGAAATCTTGTAAATAAACGAGATCGGCAGAAAAAAGGTTTTCTATGAGTTTTGGGTTAATATGCTCAACTGTTCCCAGACGAACGATCACTCGCGATAAGAGAATAATTGCTAAATATGCCGGATTTGCTTGCACGCGAGGGTCTCGAATGGGTGCAATCTCGTCATAAGCAGTAGCTAGCCGCATCGCCCCTTCTCGGTGAACGTTGCCTTCTGTATCTACATAACCTTGCGGGAGAATGAAAGGAAATTCAGTCGGCTGCAACATAGTTTGAAGAAGGGGAAAAGAGGGAAGGAGGAAAAGGGGAGAGAAAAGAGTTTTTTACTAAGGCGAAAGGATACGATTTTACGACCACTTATCGACAGTTACTCCTTCATGGGCGAGTTCTATATATTCCACTGATAAGTCATTATTCATGGCATCAAAATGTGAAATGCTCCAGGTTACGGGCCAGCAGTTTGTAAGATTCCAGCGAATTTTTTCTCTTCCTCCCTCATCCATCAAGACGATCGACACTTCACGGCGTTCAATTTCTCCCTTTGCTATTTTGGCTCGCCATTGCCAGAGTTCGTCATTGTTGGTAGTGCCTCGTTTGAGGGTGATGTTGTTATTGTTAATCATTCCGGGTATTTTACGAACGTTAGGCGGATCGGTTCCTTCCCGATATACAATTGCTGTTTGATGAGAACTCAAACCGTTACATTCGACAAAACCTGCGTGAATGATGCCGTTCCATTCCACATAAAAACTATGTGAAAAATACGGGTCTGGTTTGTGCGGGGCTTTAACGTCGGGCATAGGAAATACTCCTTTAATTTGAATATGGGGAAGGGAAAGGGGGAAAAGGGGAAAAGGGGAAAAGGGAAAAAGGGGAAAGGTGAAAGGGGGGAAAGAAATAGATTGTTTGGTTGACTTGTGTCGTTATATTTAACTATTGCGATCGCAGAGGAATTGTGAGTGTTGTGATATTGGAAAAACAATCTTTTCCTCTTTCCCCCTTACGTACTTTGAGTCAAAACAACTCCAGTCGTGCCGTGAATGAGGCGAACGATGATAAATTCGTTCGGGATGGCAGGTGCCAAGCCAATTTCTGTGACTGCTTTTCCGATGTCGCGCAGTTCTGGCGGGTTAGTTTCTGCGTCGCATTTGACGTAAAATGCTTCTTGTGGTGCGTTTCCTTTCAGCGCTCCTTGTTGGAATAAAGATAGAAAGTAGGTCGTCAATTCTCGATCGATGCGAACCCACAATTTGTAATCGTTTGGCTCGAAAGCAACATCAGCAAGATTGCGATCGATCCAGCGACCAACTGTTAGAAACAATCGGCGGATATTGAGGTATCCCCAAGCAGGATCGTCGCTCAAAGTCCGGGTTCCCCAGATGCGGATACCTCGTCCTCTAAAAGCACGCAAGCAGTTAACTCCCGATACTTGATTTTCAGGATAGAGAGTGGCAAACTCTGCTTCCGATAAATCAATTTGCAAGTCGAGTACACCTTCGAGAACCTGATTGGCGGGTGCTTGGTGGACACCAACTGAGCGATCGCAACGCGCATAAACACCAGCAATGTGACCGCAGGGAGGGATGTATGAATCGTTCTCGATCCTAATCCAAGGGAAGTACAAGGCACCATTGGCACTTCGCAAATTTTGTCGATATTGCTGGATTTCCGATATTTGCCTTCCCGCCGTAAAGCTTGGACAATCTAGAATGGCAAACCGATCGCCCATACGATCGCAGTGATCTAGAATTGCCGCCTGCATTTCCTGTACCTGTTCTTTTACGAGGTTCTCCCCCACAATGTCTGGCGCACAGATTAGATCGATCTCATCGATCGATTCTAATTCTTTCAGTGCTTGTAATAATGCCTCTTTTAGGGAAATCCCATCTTTGGGGAGACGAATTACGTAGCACGGAGTCCCACCGTTTCCGAAGAAACCTTCTACAGCACGGTACAGGTAGCTATTTTCCAGGGCTTGGCCAAAAGTTGCGGTAAACTCAGGCCAAAGAGTAAATCGCTGGGCTGTATTAATTGACCCTTTTTGTGCAAATCCCAAAAATGCAGGCACACCTGTAATCAGTTGTGGGGCAGGTGCCGGGAAGATATCCTCTTTGTAAACACCGGGGATGAGCATAGGGAAAGGGGAAAAGGGGGAAAGGGGAAAAGGGGGAAAGGGGGAAAGGGATGGGGAAACAGAAATAAGAAGAGGTAAAGGGAGGAGATTGGCAAAGAAGCAATGCTTTAAATTTTTCTTTCCTCTTTCCCCTTTTCCCCCTTTCCCCTTCTTAACTAGCACCTGGCCCAGCCCATTGGCTAATGCGGAAGATGACGAATTCGGCTGGTTTGACGACTGATACGCCAATGATGGTAACAACCTGACCGAGATCTCGCAGTTCCGGGGGGTTGGTTTCTTCATCACACTTGACGAAGTAAGCTTGTTCCGGCGTGTTACCAAACAAAGCGCCGCTGCGCCAAACTGTGAATAAAAAAGCGTTTATATTGCGACGAATTCGCGCCCAAAGATCCGGTGCATTGGGTTCAAAAACCGTCCATTGAGTTCCTTCGTCGATCGATTCTCGTAAATAGTTGAATAGGCGACGGACGTTGATATATTTGAATTCTCCGTTGGCATCACCGCCTAGAGTACGTGCGCCCCAAACTCGAATATTGCCGTTGAGGTTGCGAATGCAGTTGATCCCAGCAGGGTTGAGTCCATCTTGTTTGGCTTTGCTGATACTATATTTGAGTCCAACTGCTCCGAGAACCGTTTCGTTGCCGGGAGCTTTGTAGACTCCTCTTTGAGTATCTACGCGAGCGTAAATGCCTGCGATGTGACCGCTAGGTGGCACGTATATTTGACTGTTGCTAGCTGGATCGAAAACTTGAAGCCAGGGGAAGTATAAAGCCGCATAATCTGAGTTGAAGGGCTTGAGGGTTTCTACCAGAGTAGGGCTGCTTAAGTCTACGGTTTCGGGAGAGTCGAGGATGGCAAAGCGATCGCCTAGTTTTTGGCAATGGTCTTTGATTGCAGTTTGAATTGTTGTACTTGTCTGTCCGGGTACGAGAACGAGGGCAATTTCATCAATTGCTTCAAAACTTTCTAGCGCAGAATTGAGTTCGCTTTCACTGGTAACTTTAACAACATAGCAGCGCGTTCCTCCATTTCTGAAGAATCCGTAAACTGCATGAGCGAAGGTGTTTTGCGCCGCGTTGCTTGGGGAAAAGTCACCAAAAAACTTCTTAAATTCAGTGAAATTAGTACAAAGGTTGATTTGGCCTATTGCTGCATAGCCTGGAGTCACTGAGGAAGTAGCTTGACTTGATGAAGAAGCCTCAGTTGTTTTACTTTTTGAGGGTGTTGTTTGCGAACTTGTACTTTGGGGAATCAACCCAATAAACCCTGCTGTACTTGTTCCCACTCCTACTATTGGAGCAGTCCCTGAAGGAACTTCCTCAACATAAACACCTGGAGATAAATAGGTAGTTGGCATCGTCTTTCTCCCTAATTAAAGAAGTAACCCAAAATCTTTGCCCTACTTTAATTACCTTTACAAATTAAGCAATCTCGCTCATCTTTAGTCAGTTTGAGCAGTGCTTTTTTCAAACTTGAAAAATGAATTCCCTCTGCCATATGGAAAATTTTTGCTATCCATATTAACAGATATTCTCAATGCTTGAATTTTTACAGAATTTTCTTAATTATCTGGATTGGTTCGCATTTTTAACTAACTTATTTAGGTTATCTATATTCTGTAAACTTGTCAAGCTTAATTTAATTTGTTAAATGTTTTAATAAATTTATTTTATAGATTTTTTTTAATTATTTTTTTGTTTTAAATTTTATTTCATTAACTACTTATGAATAATTAAATATAACTAAAGTATGTTGACAAAAATAATTTATTGTGCATTTAAAAATATACGTTCTTAAAAAAGAATAGAGCAGATTTTACTTATGTAAAGTAAAGGCTATTCCACCCGCATTTCTCACACGATAGTTGCTAGAGGTCACAGCCCTTATTTCGTCAAAGCCAGACAGAATTCGGTTTAAGAGGTTCAAATGCTTACTATACAAGGCTTCCAGAGACTGCGATCGCTTTCTTTGTGAGAAATGCGGGTCTAGCGTTCAGTGGTTTTAACTGCGATCGCGTTAGCTTGGATCGATACAAACACTTCTTAATTAAAGAAAGTGAGTATATATGGTAAAATAGGAAAATTATCATTTACAAAACCTAATAAAGTAAGTTATGGCAGCTAGACAGCACGTTTCCAGAAAAGCCCCAGCTTCCGCAACTAGGACTACGACGAGCAAGAAATTTGAGCCGCGTTCGTTTACTTCTGCTGCTCGATCGCAACAAGCTACACCAGAAAAGCAAGTTTCCCCACAGCCGGAAGCTAACGTATTAAGCCAAGTACAAGTTTCTCCCAGAGCGATGATTCAGCCTAAGCTCATCAGCAGTGGCGGAAAAGCCCAGTCTGCCCAACCTACAACTAGAATTCAGAGATCTGATTACGGTATAGGAGGACCGTTAGCCAAATAGCCATGAATCCCAAGACATCAATAAAAAACTCCACCCACCAGGGGATGGAGTTTTGTCAGTGGTCAGTGGTCAGTGGCAAAGATTTGGAAAAACCACCTATAAAGGGATGGGGTATTAGACCAGATAAAAAAAACAACTGACAATTGACCACTGACACGCGAAGCGCAATAAATTTTCATAGGTGAGGTTATGGCAGCTAGACAGCAAGTTTCCAGAAAAGCCCCAGCTTCCGCAACTAGGACTCCGGCAAGCAAGAAGTTTGAGCCGCGTCCGTTTACCTCTGCGGATCGATCGCAACAAGCTACACCCGAAAAGCAAGTTTCCCCACAGCCCGAAGGTAACGTATTAAGCCAAGTGCAAGTTTCTCCCAGAGCAATGGTTCAACCTAAGCTCATCAGCAGTGCCGGAAAAGCCCAGTCTGCTCAATCCACAGCTAGAATTCAGAGAGACTACGGTACTAATTTAGGAGGCCCTGTAGCAGCGTAGCGATGAGTCCCACCCAAGGCGTCAATAAATTTTCATAGGTGAGATTATGGCAGCTAGACAGCACGTTTCCAGAAAAGCACCAGCTTCCGCAACTAGGACTCCAGCCAGCAAGAAGTTTGAGCCGCGTCCGTTTACCTCTGCGGATCGATCGCAACACGCCACCCCCGAAAAGCAAGTTTCCCCACAACCCGAAGCTAACGTATTAAGCCAGGTACAAGTTTCTCCCAGAGCGATGGTTCAGCCTAAGCTCATCAGCAGTGCTGGAAAAGCCCAGTCTGCTCAAACCACAACTAGAATTCAGAGAGGCGCAGACTATGGTACTGGTGTAGGAGGCCCTGTAGCAGCGTAGCAATGAGTCTAGCAAGTTAAGGGGGAAAGGGGAAAGAGGAATAAAAGAACTTAATTTCCCAATTGTTGTATCACTAAATACCGAATCCCTGTCATCCCAAAATTCTTGCTTACGATCGCAAACAGTAAAAAGGTAGAAACATCAATGTATTTTCCCTTTTCCCTTTTCCCTTTTCCCTTTTTCCCCCTTTCCCTAAATTTTCTTATCCATAACGAGGGGGACAATCTCTGAAGTTTCGTGAACATCTACTGAGAGAGTAACAGTATAGTTCAGTATTGCTCTAGGTTTTCCTCCCATTGCTTGCCAGAATTCTCCCATAGTTTGTAACTGCGAAGGCCGCAAACTCTCTACTCGCAGCGGAGGTTGCTGTCCTTGAAGGGTTCCCTGAAGAAATTCAGGTGGGATTTGAGGATAGCGCAACAGCACTTTCATCACCTCACCTAGTAGTCGATGTTCTGTTTGTGCGTCTGCTCGATCTACAGGCCAACTCGAAATAAAGTAAGAGCAGTCTACTCGCACGGGAGGACGCTTTCTGGTTGCCGTGCCATTACTGTGACGTTCCACAAGCCATTCGGTGTTTCGCAGTTCCAGGTTTTCCCGCACGTCATAAAGGAAAAGGTCGATCGCTGGTAGTTGTACCTTAGTAGGAAATTCCTCGTCGGGAGTAACGAAGCTAATGCTGATGCGATTGGCTAAGGCAGGCGGCAGTTCTTGTTTAAGCAGTTTTTCTAAAGTTTTATCTAAGTCGTCAAGCATAGTTTGTCTTCCTGAAATGATTTTTGGTAGTGCATATTGTGGTAGAAAGTTTTAGCCCAAATTAGTTGGAAACTAGGAAAAGTTTTTAACCATTTTAAAATGGCAAAACAGTTTCAGCGGGCAGTCATACATAAGCAGTAAGCTTCTAACAAATCTTAAAGCTTTGTTATTTTTTAGCTATTTTTAAGAACAAAGTTTAAGTTTTCCATTGCTCCTTGGCTGAGTTCCGCACTTTGGGAAGCTGACTGGAAGCCTCGCGCCGAAACCTGAATATTAACTGTGCGCTTTAACGGGGCTTTTGAGGTTTCTAGACTGCTGAAGAGATAGTTCCCTTTACTATCACTAAAAATGTAATCTGTGGTTCGGGCAATCTGGATTTTGGCTAGAGCTATAGGAACCCCACCTGAATCTGTAATTTTGCCTTTAATAGCTGTCGGTGGCAGCGTCATATTAGCGGCAGTTTTTACGTAGTTGCCTTGGGAATCTCGACTTACGATCGCTTTTATTTCAGCAGTACCGTAGCAAGTACCAGCACTCGGTAGGGATGCCGTTAAGGTGTATTCACCATCCGGCAAATCCAAAAAGTGAAAGTATCCGTCAATCGCTGTTCTCTTCCGGTCTGGACGATGCTCAAGAGTCTGCCATTGACTACCATACTGTTGCGATCGCAATATCAACCACTGTTTAAAGGTTTCTGGCATTTGCGTTATCTCGACTAAAGCATTCTGAATTGTCAACCCAGTTTCGGCATCGCTAATCTGCCCGTAAATTGCGACTTGATGGCGTGCAGGTTTTAACTCAATCCATAACGTGGTTTTAGGATTATCGGGCTTTGTCCCCGTTGCTGCAAACTCAGGTGCAGGTTCGCTCAGTCTTACAGGTTCTTCTTCTTCGCTTGGCATAGACGGTTCATTTAGCTCTGGAGAACTAGATAGTTCATAAACTAGGTCAGTTAGCGCTGGAGAACTGGATAGTTCATCAACTGGGTCAGTTGGCTCTGGAGAACTGGATAGTTCATCAACTGGGTCAGTTAGCGCTGGAGAACTGGATAGTTCATCAACTGGGTCAGTTGGCTCTGGAGAACTCGGTTGATTACTCAGTGAGTCGGTGGGTGCTGGAGAACTCGGTTGATTACTCAGTGAGTCGGTGGGTGCTGGAGAACTCGGTTGATTACTCAGTGAGTCGGTGGGTGCTGGAGAACTCGGTTGGTTACTGATTGTTGGGTTGGTTGGCGCTGGAGAACTGGGCATTGTAAATAAAACTTGTGATTGTTCCCAGTTAGCCCCATAAATCACACCATGATTGGTCTTGCTGGTTCGATCGTGAGCGATATTGTTACTGCCTTCATTTAAAGGCCAATACCCCACCAATCCTGACTCATTTCCTGTCAGACGTTGGGAGAGATTATTTTGAATTTCTGGTTGGGTACGAGTGATTTTCCAAATTCGGATTTCCGCTATTTTTCCAGCAAAGGCGTAAACTTCATCATTATCTTTATACATCCCTAATAATAAGTCATTTTCGGGATTGTAATTGATGTTATTTCCTGCATATACTTGTTTAGCTTTTTCTACGCCATCGACATATAATTTCATTTCCTGACCGTCATAAGTCCCCGCAATATGATGCCACTTGTTGAGGGTAATCGTGTTCGCTCCGCTACTAAGATACTGAATTCCGAGTGCAGGAACTTTTAACCCAAAGTAAATCCCAGTATAGCCATCAAGGAGCAAACCATATCCACTTTCTGTTGTGCCAGTATCGTAAATATTACTAATAATTCCAGCGTATCCTTTTTGAGATGTTACGCAAATCCAAGCTTCTAGGGTAATTGCTTTCTCTATTTTAAATTGAGGTTTTTTCCCTAAGTCGATCGCGTTGTCTTGTCCATTAAATGTCAGGACTGGCTGCTTTGTTAATGGCACTTGTGATTGTTCCCAGTTAGCCCCATAAATCACACCATGATTAGTATTTTTTGTTCGGTCATAAGCTATGTTGTTACTGCTTTCATTTAGAGGCCAATACCCCACCAATCCTGATTCATTTCCTGTCAGACGTTGGGAGAGATTATTTTGAATTTCTGGTTGGGTACGAGTGATTTTCCAAAGACGGATTTCCGCTATCTTTCCAGCAAAGGCGTAAACTTCATCATTATCTTTAAACATTCCCAATAACAAGTCATTTTCGGGATTGTAATTGATGTTATTGCCTGCATATACTTGTTTAGCTTTTTCTATGCCATCGACATATAATTTCATTTCCTGACCATCATACGTCCCCGCAATATGATGCCACTTGTTGAGGGTAATCGTGTTGGCTCCGCTACTAAGATATTGAATTCCCAGTGCCGGAACTTTTAACCCGAAATAAATCCCACTATAGCCGTCAAGGAGTAGACCATATCCACTTTCTGTTGTGCCAGTATCGTAAATGTTACTAATAATTCCAGCGTATCCTTTTTGAGATGCTACGCAAATCCAAGCTTCTAGGGTAATTGCTTTCTCTATTTTAAATTGAGGTTTTTTCCCTAAGTCGATCGCGTTGTCTTGTCCATTAAATGTTATGACTGGCTGCTTTGTTAATGGCACTTGTGCTTGTTCCCAGCTAGCCCCATTAATCACACCATGATTGGTCTTAGTGGTTCGGTCGTGAGCGATATTGTTGCTGCCTTCATTTAAAGGCCAATACCCCACCAATCCTGACTCATTTCCTGTTAGCCGTTGGGAGAAATTATTTTGAATTTCTGGTTGGGTACGAGTGATTTTCCAAATTCGGATTTCCGCTATTTTTCCAGGAAATGCAAGAGAAGCATTATTATCTTTATACATCCCAAATAATAAGTTATTTTCGGGATTATAATTGATGTTATTTCCTGCATATACTTGTTTAGCTTTTTCTACGCCATCGACATACAATTTCATTTCCTGCCCATCATAAGTCCCCGCAATATGATGCCACTTGTTGAGGGTAATCGTGTTGGCTCCGCTACTAAGATACTGAATTCCGGCTGAAGGAACTTTTAACCCAAAGTAAATACCACTCTCACCATCAAGGAGCAGACCATATCCACTTTCTGTTGCGCCAGCTTTGAAAATGTTACTAATAATGCCAGCATATTTTTTTTGAGCTGTTACACAAATCCAAGCTTCTAGAGTAATTGCTTTCTCAATTTTAAATTGAGGTTTTTTCCCTAAGTTAATCGCATTGTTTTGTCCATCGAACAAAAGGACTGGTTGTAAAGATTTTGTAGGATTCGTCATATTAAAACACTCTATTGAAATGGATGCTTTTTCTTGACGCTGGTTTTATTAGCAGATATGCTTACAGGCGAAGTTTGTGCTAATTCTTCATTGAGATAGAAATAAGCCTGATTTTTGTTATCTAATACAACCGCTAAGTAGTATTAAAAATCGGCAATGTTTTAGCTATTATACCCATTCCTTTACCTCCATATCTGTAAGGGGTCGTTCTAACTTAATATATTCGCTTTTTGCTGCTTGCAATATATGCTTCATCATTACGGATTCTCCTGCATCGGCAGCAGTAAAGGCAGCATTGAGAGCAATATTGCGAATATTTCCACCCGCAACATTTAGTTGGGCTAGCTTGCCAAAATCCAATCCTTGTGTGGGTGTTTGTGTTGGGAAAATGCGCTGCCAAATCTGTTGGCGGTATTCGGCATCTGGAAAGGGAAACTCGATCGCGAAACGAAGGCGGCGCAAAAATGCCCGATCTATGGAATCTTTTAAATTGGTAGTTAGAATAGCTAATCCTCGGTAAGATTCCATCCGTTGTAGCAGATAGCTAATTTCCAGGTTGGCATAGCGATCGTGACTGTCTTTCACTTGAGAGCGCTTACCAAACAGAGCATCAGCTTCGTCAAAAAGCAGCAAACACCCTCCCGCTTCCGCCGCGTCGAATATGCGCCGCAAGTTCTTTTCCGTTTCGCCTATGTACTTGCTAATTGTGGCACTGAGATCGATTCGGTATAAATCTAGCCGCAATTCCTTGGCGATAATATCGGCTGCCATTGTTTTACCAGTACCGCTCGCTCCAGCAAATAAGACGCTAATTCCTAACCCGCGAGTGCTTTTGTCAGCAAATCCCCAGCTTTCATAAACTTTCGTGCGCTGTCGAACATTGGCAACAATTTCCCGTAAGATATAGCGTTGCTCGTCTGGTAATACGAGATCGTCCCAGGTAGCGGCTGATTCAATGCGTTGAGCTAAACCGTCCATACGCGATCGCGCTTGTACCCGACATACTTCCCACAAGGCAACATCTAGTTCCTCTCTAGTTTCGTTCTGGCTTTGCACTTCTCTACAAGTTGCGTAAATTGCCGGAGAACTGAGGTTAAAATTCGCCACGATCTTTTCTACACAACCATTCACACTTTCTGCCAACTCTCCCAAAGCCGATCGCCAAATGGCTTGCTGTTCGCTAGAGGTTGCCTTCTCGACATCAAACGCGATTAAAGGACGCTTGCGGGGATGCCGCCGATCGCTAACGCTGACAATCAGCGGATTATTACTATTTTCAATCAGCCGCGCGATCGCATTATCTCGATTTTGGTCATTGGGATCGACTGCATCGCACTCTAGTAGTAAAACACTATTACTCAAAAGTGCTTCCCGTTCCCACAGGCGCATTAAATTGGCTAAATCGTCAGTGTCTGTCGGTATTCTATCAGCCGCCATCGCGTGCAGATTCCATCCGTGCATTGTACAAGCCGCCGCTGCGATCGCGGTTTTTTCAGCCAGATCCGAGCCGCACAACTGGACAATTTGATAATTAAGACCATCCGTACTTCCCAACACCCCTGCTATTTTATTTACTAAGTATCGGTGAGAGGGTGGCAAGCCTATTTCCTGAATATCTTGGTTCGGCACGAGATCGACATAGTTAACCAATCGCTCGTCCCGATGTTCGATTCCTAACAAATAGTGCAACACCCGTTCGTCGATTCTTAGAGGGGACTGCATTAGCGAATTTCCTGGCCCCACTTGGATTGCTTGCCACCAACGTAATGGTGCATCATGGGTCAATGCTGCCCAATCTGGTGCTAATAGTACCCTCAATGCCAAACTGAAAGTCGGGTAAGTTTGCTGTGAATTTCCGGCAGCGGCAGCACACAAATTCCCCCAGTTGGCATCCAATTCCATCCCAGCGCACAAGAGTAGCAAATCCCGATCGAAATCCAATAAGTTGAAAGTATTGCAGAACTTTTCCAAAGCGGGTGGAGGAGACATCGCGGCTGCGATTTGTCCTGCGTCTCGTAGCGCCGTTGGCTTAAGTTGGAGATTGGGTGTTGCGTGTCGCCGTAAGGTTTCTTCCACTTGTGCGATCGCAGCTATTAAGTAAAGGCGATTTGCCTCATACCAATCGCCGTTTTCAGTTTCAACTTTTGGGTCTTGAGTGAATATTTCGTCCATAAGAAGGGGAAAGGGGGGAAAGCGGGGAAAGGGGGGAAAGGGGAAAAAGGGGAAAAGGGGGAAAGGGGAAAAAGGGAAA
>NZ_JACJPW010000079.1 GCF_014696265.1 Aerosakkonema funiforme FACHB-1375
GGGTATTTTCCGGTTATCTCGCTCTCCCGCTCTCCCACTCTCCCGCTCTCCCGCTCTCCCGCTCTCCCATTCTCCCGCTCCAGTTGATTTTGTAAGAAATCGAGTTGTGCTGGCGCAGAAGCGGCTAGCCAGAGGCTTTGTTCCGAGTGGTCTAATACGGCAAAACATTCTGGCTCGTACCAATAAGCGACTGGGAATGGTAGAGAATCAGATCTATATTTTGGTAGATGTTCAATTTCCCAGGCGAGGTCATAACCCAGCCAACCTAACCAACCGCCAGTGAAAGGGAGTGGGGGAGCGGGGGAGTGGGGGAGTGGGGGGGAAAGCAGGTTACGTAGGAAGGGTAGAATTTCACCTATTGGTGGTGTCCACAATTGCGGTTTTCCGTTGAGAATGCGGGGAGAGCCAGCACAGATGGAATATCGAGCTAAATTATGTTGAGTTGAAGGAATAGAAGGGCTTTCTAGTAGGGTCGCGATCGCACCATCCCTCAAAAACAAAGCGGCGAATACTGCCGATCCGGTTTTACCTTCCAGAGGGAGCGATCGCCAATACCAGGGTTGCACTGCTCTCATCATCATTATTATCTACAGCTCGCCATTCCCCCACATCAACCGCACTCCCCAGAATATCGCTAAAGTTAACATTGCCAGCCAATCAACCGTCCGCAAACGCAACTGACTCCACTGCACGCGATGTCGATCGGGACTGGTAAAACCGCGTACTTTCATGGCGCTGGCAATTTGATCGGCTCGCAAAAGCAAATTTTTTAGCAGTCGTTCTGCTACCGTCATCCACAGTCGGATACTTCTGCGTAAACCTAGCTTTTTCCAATTAATTGCCCTTGTCCACACAGAGCGCACTAAGTTCTGCACTTCTTCTAAGACTAAAGGAATAAAGCGCAAAGATAAAGTTAATGTTAGCGCAATTTCTGTCACCGGCCAGTTGAATCGGCGCAAGGGTCGCATCAAGCTTTCTATCCCAGCCGTGATTTCCTCTGGCGCAGTTGTCAGCAGGTATAGGTTAGTGCTGTAAATTAAGGTGAATAACAGCGTACTAACGCGAATTGCCAAATCTAATGACCTGCGGGTGACTGTAATCGGCCCCTGTTTTAATAAGATGTAACTATAATTCTGGGATTTTAGATTCCCTAGAAGAGATGGGAAAATTCTCCCGCTCTCCCCCTCTCCCACTCTCCCATTTTTTTCCGGCTGAGGCTTGACAAATTCTTTCTCATATGATGGGAGTCGCGGTTGATATTGTACTGCGAGTCCGTCAGGTGCGATCGCACTCAAACAGAAAACCAACACACACAGTATCAGCAGCCAACCCATTTGCTGACGCCAGACGCGCAAAGGTATTCTGGCTGATAAAGTCAGCAATATCAGCAGTAGCGATACGACAATGCGGCTTTCCGGATTTGCCAAAATGGGAGCAAACAGAAAGCTCATCAACCATGCTAGCTTGACTCGCGGATCGAGCTTGTGCAGCCAGGTAATCGGTTGTTCGAGGTACAGTCCTAAAGGTAGCGATCGCAGTAAATCCATCTTTTGTCACGCGATTTTGGATTTTGGATTTTGGATTGGCTGGACTTTGAATATTGTAGAGACTTTTCATGAAACTTCTCTACAATATTTGGAAAATTTTTTTGATAATTCCTCTTGAAAAGGAAGGCTTTAAACCTTTTTTTTGCTCAATTGCTCAAGAAATTTCAAATTTTTGATTTCAGATTTCCAAATTCCATAAATCTGCAATTTGAAATCTGAAATCTGAAATTAGTCATTTATTTAACGCGAGTTGCCTTATTTCGGCTACCTGCTTCCACTTCGCGCACCTTTTTCCCGCGCCAGAACAATCGCAAGGGAGTACCTTTAAAGCCTAACTGTTTGCGAAATTGGCTTTCAATATAGCGACGATAATTATCGTTGAAGCGGTCGGGATCGTTGACAAATAAGGCAATACTTGGCGGTTGAGTACTAACTTGAGTGCCGTAGTAAAGTTTGCCTTGACGACCTTGACGGGTAACGGGAGGAGAATGCCAGCGCACGGCTTCTTCTATTACTTCATTGATGACCGAAGTAGACACTCGGCGTTTGTGAGATTCCGAGGCAGAGTCTACTAATTCGAGAATCTTTTCTACTCTTTGACCGCTTTTAGCGCTAACAAAAATACTTTCTGCCCATTCTGTAAAGTGCAATCGATCTTGCAATTCTTTTTGGTAGTCGTAAATTGTGTAACTATCCTTTTCTACCGCATCCCATTTATTCACTACAATTACACAAGCGCGACCTTCTTCCGCGATTCTGCCGGCGAGTTTTTGGTCTTGTTCGGTAACGCCATCAAGCGCATCGATTACTAACAGCACGACATCGGCGCGACGGATCGCTTTAAAAGCGCGATTGATGCCAAAAAATTCCGGCCCGTATTCGACATTTTTCTTCTTACGAATTCCGGCTGTATCGATGAGGCGATAAGTTTTGCCATCTCGTTCCACAAGAGTATCGATCGCATCCCGTGTCGTTCCGGAAATCGGGCTGACGATGGCGCGATTTTCCCCGACAAACGCATTCAACAAACTCGATTTTCCCACATTCGGACGACCGACGATCGCCACTTTAATTTCCGGTATTTCTGCTTCTTCCCCAACAGCCGGCAAATATTTAATTAACTCATCGAGGATATCGCCAGTACCGCTACCGTGGATAGCAGAAATTGGATAAGGTTCGCCTAAAGCGAGTTCCCAAAATTGTGCCGCTTGCGTTAAACCTTGTTCTGGAGATTCGCATTTATTCACAGCTAGCAAAAGGGGTACGGTTTGAGTACGCAACCATTCTGCGATTTCCTCATCGCCTGCCGTTGGCCCACTTTGACCATCCACTACAAATATAGCCGCAGTCGCTTCTGACAGCGCCGCCATCACCTGTTCGCGAATCAAAGGTAAAAATTCCGTATCGTCGTCGAACACCAAACCGCCGGTATCCACAACGATGAATTCGCGATCGCGCCAGTATGCTTGACGGTAGGTGCGATCGCGAGTCACCCCAGGTTCGTCATGTACGATCGCATCCTGCATCCCCGCCAAACGATTGACAAAAGTAGATTTGCCCACATTCGGGCGACCGATAATAGCAACAATAGGCAGAGGCATAATTCAATCCAGAGTCTTAACGGGTATGGTTTTCCAGTAACTCAGGCTTAATTTTCACCTCAGTCCTGTTTTTGCTCCAACTTTTTATTGTAACCATCTTTAGGGGTTAGCGGTTAGGGGCTAGGGGTTAGGGAAGAGGGAGAGAGAGGAGAGGGAAGAGGGAAAAGGGATTTAGATCCACCCAAAACCCCCATCTACATCTGTGTGGCTCTTCCGTACTTAGGTTTATAAGTTTTATTAATTTATTTAGGTAGAACTATAGCTATTTTTGAAGAAACCGGGTTTCTCAGCTGTGCTTCACGCAGCTGAATCCGCTACAATGCAATAACCGGGAAACCCAAACTGTGAGCCTTGCGAAGCCTGCGGCATAATCTTCGATTTGCAGCAGGAGTATGTCACGGTCTAAGTCCCTTAAAAAAAAGTAGATTATGAATAGACTGAAAATAGGTGAGTTTAACGATCTTGAATTGTCTAAATTAACAGAGATAAGACAGAATCTTTTCTTAGTTAGACTCTTAGTATTGGCTTGTCTTATTGCGGCTATAATATCTGTTATTTTAATCGCTCAAGGCATAGTTTCATGGGTCGCTATGTTTTTACTAGGATTGATGTACGCTCATGCAGCAGTACTGGAGCATCGATGTGTCCATAATACTGCCTTTCACAGTAAAGGATGGAACCGAGTAGTAGGATTCTTGCTAGGTTTACCTATGCTAGTATCTTATTCAGACTATCAAGATAGTCATTTGAGACATCACCGATTGCTGGGAACTCCAGAAGATAAAGAGTTTTTTGATTATGATTGCAAATCATTAAAATCGCCAAAAATTCTATTTATTCTTTTTATGTTACCTCACTATCGCCATGTGGCTGTAAGACTCTACAAGGCAATCAAAGGGGAACAGCTAGAAGTTTTTAATACAATCTCAAATGCAGAAGTAAGAATTCGCAATGAATACCGTTTAATAACTGTCGTACTATTTTCAATATTAGCCATTTCAATAGGGGCTCAAACAACAATTTTTTTGAAGATATGGCTAATACCACTACTGTTTGCCTCTCCAGCTTATGCTTTAATCGAACTGCCCGAACATATAGGATGTGAGCGACAAGTACCAGATGTTTCTGTAAACACGCGAACATATCAAAGCTAGTAAAATTGTCGTGTGGTTTACAGATGGCAATAATTATCATGTTGAGCATCATTGGCTTCCTAACGTACCTGGGGATAGGCTGGCAGAGCTACACAATTATATAGAGTCAAAGATTCGATACTTAGATTCCTCTTACTGGTCCTTTTATGCAAAGCTTATACGGAACATTTTACGCGAACAAGTTTTTGTTCCAGAAGCCTGGTTAGCTGAAAAAGCTTCAAAAGAGGCTAGCTAGACCTTCGCGGCGAAAGTTTCCCACCAACTTAATTGGTCATGGTTCATGGTTGACTGGTGGGTTATTTCTGCTAAGCTGCTATAGTTTAGTAGAGACAAAAAATGTCTCTCTAGCTAAAATATTGCCGTTCTTACATACTCTCATCCATACTACTATCACTCGTCTTAAAAACATGGCTCAAAAACTAATAGATCTTTACAGCTTAGTTGGCAATCAAGATTCCGATCTTAAGATAATTTCAAACACATATATCAAAAAAGGTGAAGTAATCAAAAAGATAAGCCTTGTTTCTTCTCCTCAAAGTTTTGCAACCGTTCAATCTGGACTTAATGAACACATTTTAGATGAAATGTTAGCAGCCACTAACCACTCTTGTTCGCCAAATTCCTTTGTAGATTTTACTAAAGAACAAATTATTGCAGAACGGGATATCGCTCCGGGGGAAGAAATAACATTTTTCTATCCCTCAACTGAATGGAGAATGGTTAGACCATTTCAGTGTATGTGTGGTTCTCCAAACTGTATTGGTACAATATCCGGAGCAGAAAACCTGCCAATTCGCTTGTTCAAAAACTACAAATTTAATCGGCATATTAAGCAAAAGATTATAGAAATGATGTTATTTTGAAACCTTTGATAGTGAGAACTATTTTCATTTTTCTTTGTGCGCCATCGCGCATGGTGTCTGATATGAGAATCCTCGATTGTTGCAAGGGCTTTTCTACTAAAGGAGGTTATTTAAGATGCCTGAATCTTCACTAGCGGTATTCTTGAGCGGGTTTACCTTATTTGCTGGACTAGCTGTTGCTATTGGTCCTCAAAACGCTTACGTTTTACGTCAAGGACTTAAGCGCCAACATATTTTAGCTACTGCAAGCATCTGCTTCCTCTGCGATGCAACTCTTATTAGTATCGGTACGATAGGGTTCGGTACACTAAGCTTGAAGATTCCAGAATTAACTCAGATAATTGTATGGGCTGGCGTGGTTTTTCTTTTATTTTTTGGTTTACATTCATTTAAATCAGCTTTGAATCCAACACAAATAGATATAAACAGCCAGGAGAGCGAATCAACAAATTTTTGGAGTAATATTTTGACAACAATGGCGCTCAGCCTCTTAAATCCACACGTCTACCTTGATACTATTGTACTGGTAGGAGGTTTTGCAACTCGATACACGGAGAGTCAACGCATTTTTTTTGCACTTGGCGCAAGTCTTGCCTCCTTTTTCTGGTTTTTTACACTTGCATATGGTGCTGCTTGGCTAACGCCATTGTTCCAACGTCCACTTGCATGGCGAATTCTTGACACTATTATTGGCTGTATTATTTGGTTTATCGCTATATCAATTTTATTTTCTACAATTAACTACTCCTTCTGACATAATGACATCCAAATTCACTCACCCGAAAATACTCCCGATAATCCCGCCGCCGTTAATAAGCAATTACAAAAGTTTGAAGATTGCTTGAAAGAATGGAAGGAAGATTATCAAGCGAACCGCAAAGTCGCGAAGAAAGAAAGAGATAATTGGCGAGAGAAGATGGCGGATAGGTTGGATGAGTTGGGTAAGATACTCGATGTTGACGTCAGTACGGCACGACGATTCACTTGTTACCCGATGAAGGGGAAGTGATGGCGGGAATTCGCAGCACTTTTGCGGACGTGCAGGCGGGTAAGTTGCCGGAATTTCCGACGATCGAATGGTATATCCACACAACGATCGATCCGTCTTTACAAGATGCAGAAGGTCATCACAATTCAGCGCTGTTCGTGCAATGGGTTCCTTACGAATTGCAGGGAAGGAGTTGGGAAAAAGAGGAAAATCGCTATATCGAGCATTTGTTGAAAATATGCGATCGCTTTGCCCCAGGTACATCGGATTTAGTCGAAGATGTATTTCCCTTACATCCCCAAAAAATCGAGCAACACTTTGGCATAACGCGAGGACATATCCATCATATTGATAATAGTTTTGGTTTTGCAGATAGATTACCTTATTTTACACCAATTCAGGGACTTTATTCAGCCAGTGCGGGTTGCCATCCAGCGGGGTCGGTGATTGGTGCGGCGGGACACAATGCGGCGATGCGAGTTATGAAAGATTTGGGAATAAAATCGTAGATTGGATTTCGCCATGCTCAACCCAACAATTCCTTTTTTGATAACGAAAAAATGCAATATTATGTATTATATGAATCCAAAAGACCACTAGCTTACAGAGATAATTTAATGCGTGTCATCAGTCGAAAAGCATTGAGAGAATTTTGGGAAACCCACCCTAATGCTGAGTCTAGTCTGCTAGTATGGTATCAACGTACCTGCGATGCTGAATGGCAAAATCTCGCAGATGTACGCCAAGTATTTCGCTCGGCTGATTTAGTGGGTAATTTTACTGTTTTTAATATAGGTGGCAATAATTATCGGTTGATTACTTTCATTGATTACGATGAGCAAATAGTGTTTATACGTAATGTTTTAACTCATGCGGAATATGATAAGGAGACTTGGAAAAATGACGACTGGTTTGAAAACTCCTAGCAGCTACTACATGGAACTAATTACCACATTTCCGCCACGTCCGATTACTTGTGAAGCTGAGTTAACCGCTACTCAAAATCGGATTAATTCTATTTTGGATAAAAGGAATATCACTCAAGATGACCGAGACTACTTAAACGTGCTTGGTAGTTTAGTTTATAATTACGAACAAAAACATGAGGTAATGCCTGTTTTGAAAGGTGTCAAGCTGCTCAAAGCTTTGATGGTGGAAGATAATATTGAAGCAAAAGACTTGGTTGGTATATGGGAAAATGAGGTACAGGTGTCTGAGGTACTGAATGGGGAACGGGAAATGACCGCAACTCAAATGCAAAAGTTAGCTGAGTTTTTCCATGTTTCTGCTGGGGCGTTTTTGGATTGAATATTGCCAGATGTTTCGCTATCACTAGATTCTTCTTCCAGTAGTTCTTCTATTGTTTCCAAATGTCCTAAAATATGAGGAATAGAACCATACTGAAAGAAATCAAATATTTCTGTAAGCTTTTCTATTTCTGGCTCTTCTTTGGCTACATCAATTATCTGCTTGGAAATGCTTTCCAAGTCCAAGCTAATTTCTTCGAGATTAAACAGCAATCGATCGAGCTTCTTTTTACCAAGTTCAATTTCTAGTTTATCTCGATGTTCTTTTATAGTATTTATTGCATCTCTTATGGAGTAGGTTTTGGAAATCATAATGTTAATTCCTCGCTAGATTTTACTGAAATAAATTCGGTGTAAACTCTCCCATGATTTCGGATGCTTGCCTTAAAGCTTCTACAACAGCATCAACCTCTTTTCTAGTGTAGGTATCTTCAAGAATTTTCCTTAATTGAGCTTCCGAAAGCCCTTCATCTTCGATCTGGTTGATGAAATTTTTAATTTCTTTCCACCAGTGGGGACGATCCTGTTCTGGATCGTCCTGATGATCGGGCGGTCTACCTGCAACAGTCTCTCCTAGTATTCTAGCCAAATGAATAATGATTTGTTTAAAAAGCGTCTTAACTTTTTTCTTTACTCGCTGGGCAAGAGTAACAAAAGTGGATTCGACGTTTAAGCCCAGATACATACCCTGACAGTAATCGAGGAGATGGTCGATCGCCAGCGGTAACTTGCTTTGAACCGTTAAAGGATATAATAAACTATGTGTCATTTCAAGAAGTACCTGTAATTATTGGTAAACTGATTAAGGAGTGAGTAAATTTATAAGATTATAACTCTATTTTTAAAGTGATATTGTCGCGCAGTTGATTACAAATTAGGCAACTTACGGACAGCTTGCTCGATTTTATCCGGTTCTGAACAGTAAGCGATCGTAACATCTCGAAGTCGTCGCGGATAGGAAATGTTTCTCTTATCTAAAAGTAGATCGAAGCCACGAGCGATAGATATGGCTACTTGATTCGTAATCAAATATCTATCATGAGGCATTTGATTAGCTTGGGTTTCCTCCTTGATAATTAATTTAAAGTTAGGAAAACTATGCGTGTTTCTCGTATCGGATTCAAACTGACGGAGTGATGCAATAAAAGATGGTATTTTCGCTTTGTCTATCTTACGGGTATCCAAACCACAGTATACCTCAAAGACACCACTTGCTCCCAAGCGCGATTCCCGAAGGAAGACATCAATAATCCACTCCAGCGTAAGTTTATAATTATCTCCTATTTGACCTATATCAGGAGTTTGTAAAGCTGACCTACCGATCCAGCGATCGTAAATTTTTATATGCTTTGCATCTCTGAATAGGGGAATCAGAATTTCCTGCTCGAATTTATCCTGCTTCCATTCGCCGTTAGGGATAATGCGATCGACCTGTTTCAGATGAAATTCAAATAAATTAGAGATGCGATATTCAGCAACATCGATAACTTCAACACTTGGGAACAACGCTAACTGTGTCTCTGTACACTCTTTGCAACCATAACTAACCAAAATAGCTGGCGGCGAATATTCTTTACATATCCTGATACATTGCTGACAGGGTTTGTTCTTGCAGATAGCTTGAAATCCATTTGACAGCGACACTTCAATAAAGCGATTTTTCTTCTTGAGATCCTTCAAAAGTACCTCAGCTTTCTTCCTGAACTTAACTGGTAACTTGCCGATATCTTGAAATAATGCTGCTCTGATGCAGTTGGTTTCATCCGAAAGAACTACACCGTTTTTTTCTAAATCCTGAAGTAGTCCGATCATCATACCGTAGTGAACGGATTGGTTCTCAGGATCTGCTTTTAAGACTGAGGGTAAAATTATTGTTCGCACCAGCATATTATTGAAAAATCTCGTTAAAATCTTCTTCAAAAAATCCACCAGGCCACTCGTCTATAAAGTCGCCTTCTTCATCCAGCCTTAAGTGCAAGCACTTTGAGCCTTCTGCACCACGGTCAACATAAATAACCGATACATCTTCGGGTTTTAACTCTCCCTTACGGATTAACTTCTGAAGCCGCAGCATTAGATGTTCGCTGTGAGTTTCAATGATAAACTGATTATTTAAAGGCGGCTTGATGCACTCTGCCAATAGAGAACCGAGTTCTGCTTGTAAACGTGGGTGGATATGTATCTCTGGCTGCTCGATCAAAAGCGTTGTATTTCGTGAAAGCATACTCTGCACAATAATTGGCAGCACTTGGCTGATACCAAATCCTACATCTAAAAGGCTAACATTTACATGAGTGTATTTGTCAACTAAGCGCAACGCAAAAACATCGCTTAATTCGGATGTCTCCTTGTTAGTGTATGATGCGACTTTGAGTTCGTATTCCAATCCAAAGCGTTCCAGTTGTTCGTTTACCTGTTTCAAAAGCTCTGGATTCCTGAACAGGATGTCTGATACCATCTTTCCAGACTTTCCTACTTGTTGGCTTGAGTTGCCACTTAAAATGTAGAGTCGTTCCGGGTAGTCTCGGAGCGGGCCAATGTAAATTAAACTCTCCAGGAAACGCCGAAACATAGAACAAGCCTGAAGTGTGACGCCCAAAACATCTGGCAGCCAATGGCGTCTGTGATCCTGAAATAGGTATCGGATTTCTGGGTCAGGTAACTTTTCTACAAGCAGGCCATCTGAAGTGACGGGTAGGAAGTTTCGACAGATAATAAATGGATGCTGATACGCTTTTGAGAAGTCCTCTATAGCTTCCTTAAATTTGTAGTTATCGAAGCGTTTCTTCAACTGGATTAATTCGGTTATTTCCTTCTCAAGTTTTTCTAGCTGTTCTTTTTTTTTCTTTGACTGTAATTGCGATGCTCGACTATTTTTTTGCTTCAGATGGCTGTTAACCTCTGCGAGTGCGTTTTTGGCAATTTTCGAGCCGTAAATATCAAACCAAGCCTTCCAAAAGTTATAGTCATAGTTGATATTGTCTACCTTTAGGATTATCTCTCGCGAACCAGCACGCTCAATTTCCAAGACCTCTTGCTTTTCAGGTTTATAGATAACCACAGGGTATGACTCGTCTTCCAGGAACAATTCAACTGATGAAAAAACTACATTTGATGTCTGTTTATCATAGCTGAAAGCAACCTGTAACCCTAAAAGAGGAGCCTGAATCAGCTTTTCTCTGAGAAGGTTTTCTAAAGGATTAGGTTTTCCCTGCTTGCCAACATCAAAAACTACCTTGAAAGAAAATGATTTGCTCACATCGTGACGATGGATAAATTCACGATAACCACCTAAATTAACAAGATTGCCTTTGGGGAGTAAAAGAGTTTCTGGGTTTTCTGCTTCCTGAAGAGTTTGTTTTAACAGCAGCAGCGATTGCAATACCGAACTTTTACCGGAGGAATTTGGCCCATAAATGAGGGTAATGGGTCGAATCGGGATGGTTTCTGGCCCAGCAAATGCCTTAAAATTGGTGAGTTGATATTCACGCAGCACGATTTTGTTTCCTCCTGAGCGCTGTAGGGACACAACATCATCAAATCATGTCGGTTATGCAAAAATTGTAATTATGTCGTCTCGCCTACAAAAATGTTCACTCTGCCGCTCTTTTCCAATTATCGCAGAAGGAAATAGATACTTTGCATTCACGCTGCAATAATGGATTTTAGGGTACGATCGCCTTTACTCCACCACCAACCGCCAAGCTTTAATCGCCTTCGTCTTCCCCTTCGCCATTATCGGTTCGCAAGCTTCCACCCTTAATTCATCCTGCATTGCTTTATACACATCATCCGAAATCGTAATTGCCCCCGCAGGTGTGGCACTTTCCAATCGTTTGGCTGTATTCACCACATCACCAATCACTGTGTAAGTACGCACTTCTTTACCGCCAAACAATCCCTCAATTACCTGCCCGCAATGGATGGCACAACCTGCACCCAAACCGTGACGCTTTAAAATAATTTGTGCTACTTGATACATATACTGGGCAGCCGCAACTCCCTGCTGAGGTGTAGCGTAAATGGCCATAATTTCATCGGCTGTCAGGGTAATGCGTAGCGGTTGATACTGTGCGGCTGCGGGTTCGACATTATAATAGTAGGAGTTCAGTACAGAAGCAACGGCATCGGGTGAAGTTTTCTCGCACCACGCGGTAAAACCGCGAATATCCATGAATACAATTGTGCGATCGCGCCTTTGAAAAGCCAATTCCTCTGGATTGGTGACAGCAGTTAGCACCGCATGACTTCCCATCCCCCACTCTGCCAAATTTCGCAACAATTGAGCCGTTTTTTGCAATTCTTGTCGCTGTGAAGCGATCTGTACTGTTTGCAAACCTAAAATAATGCCGAGAAACAGCATACTTTCAATCAAAAACTTATGCGTTGCAATGGTAGGAAATTGACGAACGTTTGCCCAACTAAATGTTTGTGAGTTAGTCTTAAAACTTACTATCAAATAGATCGCAACAACCATAAAAGTTCTGCTCAAACTTTCCAGAGGAATCATCAATGGCGCTGCACTGGGTAGCCAATGAAATCTGATTCCTTGCCAAGTGGCAATTGTGAGCGAAAACAACCACAGAACATAATGATTTGGCTCTTGGAAAAATTCCATTCCCTCCAATAAAAAATCTATTGTTGTGTATAAAAAAGGGCCAATCAAATTTCCCCAAAACCGATGGCTTGCAGTTCCTGCTAAATACCAAGCTTGCAGCAAAATTGCGCCAGCAATTAGGTAATGAGTAGGCTGTATTAAATACAAAGTCCAACTTGTTAACGAAATTTCCGAAAAAGCATTAAAAATTAAAAAATAACCACTATTTGTCAGTAATTCGCTTAAAAATGCACTGTAGCGCGTGCCATACAGTTGTGCTTCTAGTAGATCTTTTGACTTTGTTTGCGAGTGTTTAACCACTTGACATCTGCCCCTTATCGTAAAGTAATGAGGTGTATTTGTCATCTGATTTTTGTAATTTATATCGCAAATACAACCACTACTAACTCCCGAATAGACAATTTTTAGATTTGGGATTTCTGGGAAAAATCGCCATCCCAAATCTAAAAATGTTACAGATCGACCGCAGTTTTAACTAGGTCATACATCTCCCATCTTCAATGCAAAATTCCCAATCCAAAATTGATTGACTAACTCACCTTCACCAAAACGGCATCACCTTCAATTTTGGCTTGATAGGTAGGTAAAGGTTTTTTCGCTGGGCCTTCAACAACTTTGCCGTCCACAGCAAATTCGGCATCGTGACAGGGACAAACAAAAAGCTTTTTATTTGTTTTCCAAGCGACGGTACAACCTTTATGGGTGCAGGTGGGATTAACAGCAGCTAAACTATTGGTGTCATCTGGATTGCGGATCACCAATACTGGCCCACTTGCCAATCGCTTATTGAGGATTTGACCTTTGCGGTCTAAATCCGCGACTGTCCCTACTGGCTGAAATCCGTCAGCCCTGGCGGTAGGATTAGCAGTAGGATTAGCAGTAGGATTAGCAGCAGTTGCTTTGTTATTTGAATTATCGCTTTTTGTGGAATCGGAGGAACAAGCTGCGATCGCTACCGGCAAGGAACTTGCTACCCAGCCGACACCTACCCAAGCGAGGAAAGTACGACGATCCATGAAAACCTCACCTTAACTATATTGACAAGCAACAGGACTTACGGATGATATTTACTAGCTTACCCTGTGGCGTAAGTCCGGATAACCAAATCAAAACTCGCTCAAACTATTTCTAGAAAAAGGTCTTTGGCGCTGTTGCATTCAGGACAATTGGCAAAGTTGAGTAGATCTGTTGTGTAGCCACACTCAGGGCAAACATAGAAAACTTTCTTGGCTTCTTTCCAATCTTTGAGGTTATCTTTAGCTTGAGTGTAAAATTTGGCGTGTTCTTTCTCCGCTTCTACTGCATATTCAAATGTTTGTTCGGCATCTTTGTTATTTTCTTTCCTGGCTTGTTCGATGAATTGCGGATACATGGTATCCCGTTCGTAGGACTCGCCTTTAATAGCAGCTTCTAAGTTTTCTTGGGTAGATTTTACTTCAAGTTTTTCAATTTTCGCTTCAGGTGTTGCACCGAGTTTACGAATTACGGCGGCGTGATTGGCGGCGTGAATTGCTTCGGCAGTTGCGGCTGCTTTAAAAAGGCTGGCAACTTGCAAATAACCTTCTTCTTTGGCTTTTTGTGCAAAGGCGACATAGCGGGCGTGAGCGTTTGATTCGCCATTGTATGCCGCTTGTAGATTTTTAAGCGAGAGGGATTCCTCGTTGGAAACTGTTTGAGCTACGGGCGATGTTGTCTCTACAATAGCTACAGGCGGTTGTTCTTGTTTGCAACTTGTGAGGGAAAGTGCTGCGACTGTAGCAGTTACGAGGAGAATAAATGTTTTTTGGCTAATTTGAGATAAATTTAGGCAACGGTTCACGGTCAAAATCTCCTTGTCGATCGAGAGTGTTGTTCGCTATTTATCGGCTTCATTTTGTGGTTGAGGGCGTTTCTTAAATAAACCAGTCATGCTCAAACCAGTCACGAGCAAACCAATTAAGCCCAAACCATTCAAAATTGGATAGATTTCTTCTAAATGTAAAATTTTGAATGTATGAATATCCAGGAGGAATTCAGCTAATTCATCTTGGTGAAACCATTCATCCAAAATTGTATAACCCAATCCTGTTACCACGGTCAAAATTAAAGGCAGGCAAACTGCGATCGCAATCAGGCG
Organism: Aerosakkonema funiforme FACHB-1375; assembly: GCF_014696265.1. Classification (GTDB taxonomy): domain Bacteria; phylum Cyanobacteriota; class Cyanobacteriia; order Cyanobacteriales; family Aerosakkonemataceae; genus Aerosakkonema; species Aerosakkonema funiforme_A. Next base: position 14,195 of record NZ_JACJPW010000079.1, read on the forward strand.
ATGGTATTTACGAAAGGCACGATTCATTACGGATTACCTTAAAAAATCAACGGCAGAAAGCGTGCTGCACTTGAGCTACTTTTAAAGGTTAAAACTAAAAAGTAAAGAAACCGGGTAGATAGAAAAGACGCCTCAGCCAGAAACCGGGTTTCTGCGTCGATATCTAGTTGAGAAAGCCACGATTTTGCTCAGAAACCCGGTTTCTTTGCGTAAGTTCTCACGCTAATGGCAAACGGACGCGAAAACAGCTACCGACGCCGACTTCGCTGCTGACGGTGATTTCGCAGCCGTGAAATTGGGCGATAGCTTGGGCGATCGCCAAACCCATACCCTGTCCGCCTTGACGACGCGATCGCGCTTTATCCGCCCGCCAAAAGCGATCGAACACCGATTTAAGATGTTCCGGTGCAATTCCTATCCCCGTATCTTCCACGCTGACAAAGACATATTTGTCAACGTTTTTCATCGTCAGGGTAACTGTTCCTCCGGCGGGGGTGTATTGCAGTGCATTTTCCAGCAAATTCGCAAATAAACGCATCAACTTAACTGCATCCCCCTTCACAAATATCCCCACTAACAAATTCGATTTCAGATAAATTTCCTTTTCTTCTGCTTGCAATTCTAACATTTCTAGCAAATCTTCTAACATTTCATCTAAAGGAATAGCTATCCATTCATGCTGAACCGCTACTGCTACTGCATCCATCCGCGCCAATAGCAACAAGTCTTCTACTAACCGACTCATTTGTTGGGTAGCAGATGCGATCGCACTTAATTTTTTCACATCCGCTGGATGAATTCGTTCCGGATGATTTTGCATTACATCCACCGAAGTTTTAATCGCCGTCAGCGGACTTCGTAACTCGTGCGAAGCATCGGCTGTAAATTGTTTTAATTGTTGAAAACTTGCTTCAATTGGTTTGAGTGCTTGTTTAGTCAGCCACAAACCACCAATCCCCGTTACACTAAGCGCGACCACACTCCCCAAACCCAAACCCCAGCGCAGGCGAATCAGAACGGTTTCCACTTCTTCTGTCGATTCGCTGGTGCGAATGTAACCTTCTAATTTTTTTTCTATTTGGTGGTAGCTGAACGCGCCAATTGTAATTGTGCGAATTTTGCCTTGCTGTAATGTTTCAAATCCAGCACGGGGGGATAAATTGTCAAAAGTTTTGCCAGCATTTCCCAATAACTGACCATTTTCATCAAACCATTCTACACCTTGATCCGGTTCCCGCATATTTTGCCAGGGAATATCTAAATCTCCGTCTCCATCTAACCGTCGAAAAACTTGCGGATGAGAAGTTAAATTAGCAGGATTACTCTGCTTTTGTTGGCGATATTCATGTTTGATTTGGGTCAAGCTGTGGGCAGCTGCTTGAGCTAAAGTCTCTAAGCGTTCGTCTAATTGTTGATAAAGAATGCGCGAAAAAAATTCGTATACGGTTACAGTAGAAGTACCGAGAATTGCTAGCATCACCGTCAGGTATGATAGTAACAGACGCGATCGCAAAGCTTTAAATTGGATATTGTTCATGGCGAAGGTGTTGTTTTTTGTCAAAAAAACAAATACTAATGACTAATTTGTTTTAGCCTATATCCTAACCCATAAACTGTTTCAATGAAGTCATGATAAGCGCCAGCGGCTTTCAACTTCTTGCGTAAATCTTTGAGATGAACTTTAACAGTTTCATCCGAGGGAGGGTCATCATCAAAAGACCAAAGATGATCTACGATCGTACTGCGACTGAGAACTCGACCGCTATTACGCAAAAATAATTCTAATAAACCATATTCTTTGGGAGTCAAACGCAACTCTTGTCCCCGATAAGTCACCTGACAGCTACTAGGATCGAGGCGCAGATATTCCCATTCTAAAATTGGCGGTAAGCTGGAATTACCTCGGCGCAGTAAAGCGCGGATTCTTGCTGATAATTCCGGTAAATCGAAAGGTTTGACGACGTAATCATCCGCACCTGCATCTAATCCCATCACTTTATCGGTACTGGTATCTTTCGCAGTTAGCATCAGAACTGGCGTTTTCAAACCGTGCGATCGCAACCTCCGACAAAGGCGGATACCATCTAACTTAGGCAGCATAACATCCAGTAAAATCAGATCGTAAACGCCAATTTCTGCAAAATTCCAACCTGACTCACCATCAGCGGCAATATCCACTGTATAATTTTGGTCGGTGAGCGCTTCTTTGAGTGCCTCCGCAATGCGATCGTCATCTTCTACAAGCAGAATTTTCATCCAAAAATATTGAATAACTACAAATAAAATTTCATCGCCAATGGTGACAAACACATCCTCACATCCGCTTCGCCAACCTTTATTTCGATCGCTGTGGGTCGCGTCAGTAGCATCGAATATCGGGACTTGGATGCAGAATGTCGGCGGGGTCTGGTTGATGACATCCCTCTCACCGTCGCCGTTGATGGTGGCGCTGATGCAAACTGCAACCAGTTTGCCAGTGTTTATCGTCGGACTGCCGGCGGGTGCGGTAGCGGATATTGTCGATCGCCGTCGTTTGCTACTATTTTGGCAAGCTTGGATGTTGGTTGCCGCTTTATTACTTGGGGTGCTGACATTATTCCATGCCATGACGCCTTGGTTACTGCTAGCACTCACTTTTGCCTTGGGGTTGGGTGCGGCGATGAATGCCCCAGCTTGGCAAGCAATTGTACCGGAACTGGTATCTCGCCCGCAATTGCCAACCGCCATCACCCTTAACGGCGTCGGTTTCAATGTGGCACGCGCTGTCGGGCCTGCATTGGGTGGTATTGTGGTGGCAGCAGCTGGTGCAGGCGTAGTGTTTCTGCTGAATGCGGCATCGTTTCTGGGCGTGATGGCGGTAATCTATAGTTGGAAGCGATCGCAAACCAAAAGCGCCTTACCCGCAGAACGCACGATCGGCGCAATTCGAGCCGGACTGCGATATTTAAAATATGCACCTGTTTTGCGTGCTGTGTTGCTGCGAACGGGAGTATTCATTATTTGCGGTAGTGCTTTGTGGGCGCTACTACCCCTGGTAGCAAAACAGGAACTGGGACTCGGTTCGTTTGGATACGGCGTACTGCTGGGGTGCATCGGTTTGGGAGCAGTCACGGGAGCTTTTGTACTGCCCAAAGTACGGAGAAGAGTTTCTACCGATGTGCTAATTGTAGCAGGAACGGTACTATTTGCTTTAGCTACACTGGCGCTGGCATATTTACGCAATCTCGGTTTGCTGTACTTGGCGCTAGTTGCAGGCGGACTGGCGTGGATTGGCATTATGTCCAGTTTAAATGCAGCCACGCAGTTAGCCGTGCCCACATGGGTGCAAGCGCGATCGCTCAGTCTTTATCAGTTAGTATTTCAAGGTGGAATAGCGACTGGCAGCGCATTTTGGGGCTTAGCTGCCGAGCGTTGGGGAAATTCTACCGCACTTTCAGGTGCGGCGATCGGTTTGGTTATCGGGTTGGTCGCTGCTGTCCCCTATCGCTTAGCAACCAGCGAGAAATTGGATTTAACTCCATCTTTGCACTGGCCGGAACCTGTAGTCGCGATCGAATTGAATCCAGAACAAGGGCCGGTGCTGATAACAATAGAATATCGCATCGACACAGCGCGATCGCAGGAATTTGCAGAGGCGATGCACGCTTTGAGTCGCTTGCGTCGGCGCGATGGTGCAGTACGCTGGGGTTTGTGGGAAGATACCGCCGATCCGAGTCGCTATGTAGAAACTTATGTTGTAGAATCTTGGGCAGAACATTTGCGTCAGCACGAGCGTTTTACTGTTGCCGATCGTGCAGAAGAAGCGCGTGTTCGTACTTTTCATATTGGCGATACACCGCCGATTGTTTCTCACTTAATTTATACTGGTCAAACAGAGCGCGTGCAGTGACAAGCTGCAAAATATCTGTTGTCATCACCGAATTTTAGATTTTAGATTGAATCACTGGAGTTTTGGCGTCGTATTTAATAGAGTTGAAACAGTTCCCATTATGTATGGGATGCTTGTTTAGGCATTCTCTCCACTTTCTTAACCTGTGACGAATGGGCAACAATACGAAAAACTTTATACTACCTTAACAAATTATGAATGAGACTGCTAACTTACCAGGCTATCAAATTACAGAGCAATTATACGCAGGAACGCGCACCCTTGTCTATCGAGGCATCCGGATCGGCGATCGACAACCCGTCACCATCAAACTACTGCGAAACGAATTCCCAAATTTTAACGAACTCGTCCAATTTCGCAACCAATATACTATTGCCAAAAATCTCGACTTCCCTAGCATTATCAAACCCTTAGCCCTAGAAGTATATCGCAATGGCTATGCCTTAGTCATGGAAGACTTCGGCGGAATTTCCTTCTCTGATTATCTCAAAAGAGCCACAGATGAAGATTTCAAGTATAAATGCTTACCTTTAGAAAAGTTTCTCGAAATAGCCATCCAACTTGCAGAAGCTCTACACTATCTCTACCAAAATAGAGTCATTCACAAAGATATCAAACCCGCTAATATCTTAATTAGTCCCGATACTAAACAAGTAAAATTAATTGATTTTAGTATTGCTTCTCTCCTGCCAAGAGAAACCCAAGAGATTCATAACGCTAAAGACTTAGAAGGCACATTAGCGTATATTTCTCCCGAACAAACTGGTCGAATGAATCGAGGCATAGATTATCGCAGTGACTTTTATTTTCTGGGAGTAACATTTTATGAATTGTTGACAGGATCGTTACCATTTAGTTCAGAAGATGCAATGGAATTGGTACATTGTCACTTAGCAAAACAGCCGATACCTATACATGAAATTAATTCAGAAATACCCATAATGTTATCAGAAATTGTCAGTAAGCTGCTCGCAAAAAATGCCGAATACCGTTATCAGAGCGCCTTGGGTATTAAGCACGATTTAGAAATCTGTCTAGCTCAAATACAAGCTACAGGTAAAATAGAACCTTTTGAAATAGGAAAGCAAGATATTAGCGATCGCTTCCTCATTCACGAAAAACTATATGGAAGAGAAGCGGAAGTAAATCAACTATTAAGTACCTTCGATCGAGTCGCCAATGGCACAACAGAAATGATCCTAGTTGCGGGTTTTTCTGGAATTGGCAAAACCGCTGTTGTGAATGAAGTACATAAACCGATTGTTCGTCAACGCGGCTTTTTTATCAAGGGCAAATATGACCAATTTCAACGGAATATTCCCTTTTTAGCATTCGTACAAGCTTTCCGCGATTTAATAGGGCAACTATTATCAGAACCAGATGAGGAATTGCTAACATGGAAAACCAAAATTCTCTCTGCACTGGGAGAGAACGGGCAAGTTTTAATTGACGTAATTCCTGAGTTAGAAAACATCATCGGTAAACAGCCACCAGCCATAGAATTATCGGGAACTGCCGCTCAAAATCGCTTTAATTTACTATTAAAAAATTTTGTGCAAGTCTTTACCAGCAAAGAACATCCCTTAGTGATGTTTTTAGATGACTTGCAATGGGCTGATTCTGCATCGCTGAATTTGCTCTCATTATTGATGCAACAAGATACAGGACATCTATTGATATTAGGCGCTTATCGAGATAATGAAGTTTCACCCGTGCATTCATTCATTTTAACAGTAGATGAAATTGTAAAAATGGGAGCAAAAGTTAATATAATTATTTTGCCACCCTTAAAGGAATCGGATATTAATAGGTTGGTAGCAGATACTCTGAATTGTGAATTGACCCTAGCGCAGCCTTTAACAAGATTAATATATCAAAAAACTCAGGGAAATCCTTTCTTTGCAACTCAGTTCCTCAAAGCATTACACGATGACAAACTCATTACTTTTAATTGGAATATCCAGCATTGGCAGTGCGATATTTCCCAAGTCAACGCCCTAGCAATTACTGATGATGTTGTTGAATTTATGGCGTGGCAATTGCAGAAATTACCAATCCAAACCCAGGATGTCTTAAAGTTGGCTGCTTGTATTGGGGCGCAGTTCGATTTACATACTTTGGCAATTGTTTCACAACAATCGGAAACAGAGACGGCAACTGTCTTGTGGAGAGCATTGCAGGAGGGTTTAATTTTACCGATTAGTAATATTTATAAGTTTTATCAGTGTGAAAACAACGATAACTTAAGCCCTGAAGATGAAAATGCTAATAAACAAAATCCTAGATACAGATTTTTGCACGATCGCGTTCAACAAGCCGCCTATTCTCTGATTCCCAAAGACGAAAAACAGGTAACTCATTTCAAAATCGGTCAACTGCTCCAACAAAACTTATCAGAAATAGAAAAAGAAGAAAAACTATTTGATATTGTCGGGCATTTGAATTTAGGAATTGGGTTAATTACTCAAGCGGTAGAACGAGAAGCTTTAGCCAGATTGAACTTAGCAGCAGCAGAGAAAGCCAGAAATTCTACAGCCTATTCAGCCGCCAGAAGTTTTGCGAACACAGGGATTGAGTTGCTGGCGAAAAACTGTTGGCAAACTCAGTATGAATTAACCCTGAATCTTTATGTAGAAGCGGCGGAAACTGCTTACTTAAATGCCGATTTCGATGGGATGGAAGAAATCGCAGCAGAAGTTTTGCGATCGGCCCAAACAATACTAGACAAAGTGAAGATTTATGAGATTCAAATCAACGCACTGACAACCCAGGGTCAGATATTAGAAGCGATCGCTGTCGGTATAAATGCCCTAGCAAGCTTGGGAGTTGAATTTCCCTCTAAACCTGACAAAGCCTTGACTGACAAAGCACTACAAAACATTGCCAGTCAACTCCAAGAGAAAAACATTGAGGATCTGGTTAACCTCCCTGTGATGAGCGATCCTAGTAAAATTGCGGCTATGCAATTATTAGGAAAGTTGTTTTCGCCGATTTTTATAGTTAGTCCCACCTTACTACCATTCCACTCCTCCATAATGGTCAGTTTATCCCTCCAATTTGGAAATACACCCGCATCAACGATCGGCTATCTCAGTTATGGCATGGTGCTGTCTACTTTTTTGGGAGAGGTAGAGAGGGCCTATTGCTTTGGGCGAGTAGCACTGAGCTTAGTCAATAAGTTTAATTTGCGGGAATTAAAGTGCCTAACTTTACTTTTTTTTAGCGTTTTTATTCAGCATCGTCAAGAAGCTCTGAGGGCAGCTATCCCAATCCTGAAAGAAGGCTATCTGGCCGGAATGGAAACAGGTGAATTTCTCTATGGTGGTTACAATATAGCTACTTATTTCTTGGCTAATTTCTTCGCCGGAGTCGATCTGGAAGATTGGGAACAAGAAATAGAAAATTACTGTGTTGTTTTAGAGAAAGTCAAGCAATATTCTCCTGTTATTTACATGAAGATGAAAGCACAAATGGTGCAAAACTTGAGAACAATTTTTAATGAACAAGATTTATTAAGCGGCACTGTCTACGATGAGAAGGAGATGCTTCCTAAGCACCATGACGATAATGAGCTTACTGCCCTCGCTTATATCTATAGCTACAAACTGATACTTGCCTATCTGTTTGGCAACTTCACTAATGCCCTACACTACATTCCCCAAGCTAAGCTGTATTTGACGGCAGTGTCAGGAACAATTTATACTCCAGTCTTTCATTTCTATGCCGGGTTAACGTACTTGGCACTATTTTCTACCCAGTCAGAAATTGAGCAAGCTAACACTCTCGCTTTGGTGGAAACCCATCAAACTGCTCTGGCTCAATGGGCACACTATGCTCCCATGAATCACCAACATAAAGTTGACTTAGTAGAAGCAGAAAAATGCCGGGTTTTAGGCAAGAATTATGAAGCCGGAGATTGGTACGATCGCGCAATTGCTGGAGCCAATCAAAACGAATATATCCAAGAAGAAGCCTTAGCTTCGGAACTAGCAGCTAAATTTTATCTGGACTGGGGCAAAGAAAAAGTTGCTTCTGGATATATGCAGGAAGCATACTACTGTTACACCCGATGGGGTGCAAAGGCAAAAATCGCTTATTTAGAACAACACTATCCTCAACTACTAGGGGCTATTCTACAACCGACTAAACCAGCGAACGCATCTGGGGGAACAATCTCTTCAACTCTGATGAGAAGCGTAACTAGCAGCGGTAGCAGCAGCTTGAATTTATGGTTGGATTTTCCGGCGGTGATGAAAGCCGCACAAGCTATTTCTCAAGAAATTGAATTAGAGAAACTGTTAGCTACTTTAATGCAAATTGCGATCGCCCATACGGGAGCGCAAACTGGTATTTTAGTTATTCATCAAGAGGGAAAATGGTTAGTAGTGGCAAAAGCTAATCAAAACCATATAGAAAACTGGCAAATTCCTCTAGTGGAATGTCAAGAATTACCCCAAAATTTGATTTATTCTGTAGCCAGAAGTCAAAAAATAGCGGTTTTTGATAACTTGAGTGCTGACGCTAAATTTGCAGGAAATCGCTATATCATCACCCACCAGCCTAAATCAGTTTTATGTATTCCGATTAGCAAGCAGGGAAAATCGAGCGCGATTTTGTATTTGGAAAATAATCTAACAGTGGGAGCATTTACTAGCGATCGCGTCGAAACTCTCCAAATTCTTACGTCTCAAGCTGCTATCTCCATTGAAAATGCACGTTTGTATCAACAAGTAGAGAAATATTCTCACACTTTAGAAGCAGAAGTTGAGCGAAAAACTCAACAGTTAAGCCAAAAAGCTTCCGATCTAGAGCAAGCCTTGAAAAATTTACAACAAACCCAAGCCCAATTAATTCAGAGTGAGAAAATGTCAGCCCTCGGTCAACTGGTAGCGGGGATAGCGCACGAAATTAATAATCCCGTGAATTTTATTTATGGGAATCTTCAGTATACAGAAAATTATGTAAAAAAAATGCTGAATTTGCTGGAATTATATGAACAAGAATATCCTCAAACAAATTTAGTAATTCAAGCAAAAATAGAAGAAATTGAGTTAGATTTTCTCAGAAAAGATTTAATTAAAATTCTGCAATCGATGACAGTAGGAAGCGAACGAATCAAACAAATCATCCTGAGTTTGCGTAATTTTTCGCGCTTGGATGAATCCGATATGAAAGCGGTAGATTTACACACCGGAATTGAAAGCACTTTACTAATTTTACAAAATCGCTTCCAAGAGATTAATAATCAACCAAAAATAGAAGTGATTAAAGAGTATGGCAACCTTCCTCGTGTCACTTGTTATGCGAGTGAGATGAATCAGGTATTTATGAGTATTATCAGTAATGCTATTGATGCTCTCAAGCAAGTTAGTAAAACTAATAAAAATCACTTCATTCGGATTCAGACTCAAGTCATAGGAAAAGAGCAGGTAAGAATTGAGATCGCTGATAATGGTTGTGGGATTCCCGCCCATATTCAACAGCGCATATTCGAGCCATTTTTTACGACTAAACCAGTCGGAAGCGGTACGGGTTTAGGTTTATCAGTCAGTTATGCTATTGTCAAAAAACATGGCGGTCAATTAACCTGTGAATCGACTGTCGGTAGCGGGACAAAATTTGCGATCGAAATTCCCATCAAGTATCGGGGATAACTTACGGAAGTTTAGCTATAACATCGGAGGGGTCATCGCAGCGGGTTTGGGAACGTTTGGCACAAGGTAAATATTTTTTACACATCTTTGAGGGTTGGGATGACAACGCGCTAGCTGGTAGCCGGATGAAGTTAGGTAGGCGATCCCAAAACCACCCCTGCCCAAAACTTTTTCGATAACGCACCTATCGCCGGGGAACAGTTGTCCTTGTTTCCCAGCCATCTGCGATCGCTCTCTCGACAATTGGGATTTATTGTGGCACAAACAAGTAGCAGGCAAACAGGATATCCTAAGTATTTATGCTCAACAGATAAAATTCACCTCTAGCCAGAAAAGTCAGATATAAGTTAAAGATGAGATATGACTTGAATCGGTTTCGCTGCTACAGCTTAAGGTGGGACACATAGAAAAGAAGACTTTACCTTCTCTGAGATACAGTCTCTCACCAGTTGGTGAAAAATTCTCCTTCTCCCAGAGTCCCCCTTGTCTACCTTGAGTACTGAAGACTACCTTATCCGATCGCACTGTCACGGCTAAAGTTAATCGCTGTTGCGCTTTTAGCGCCTTTCGGATGCCTCAATAACCCTCTGTTCTATGTGTTCCCGGTGACTTTTGACATCCAGAGGCAACTATCCAAATTTGACTGTCCAGCCAAGCTGCTACTATCTTTGTTCTCATGTCAACGCTCGTAATAGTCGAATCTCCCACTAAAGCACGTACCATTCGCAACTTCCTGCCCTCCACCTACCGCGTCGAGGCATCGATGGGCCATGTGCGCGACCTGCCCTCATCTGCCGAAGAAATTCCCGAAGCAGTCAAAGGGGAAAAATGGGCGCAGTTGGGGGTGAATGTAGAGGCAGATTTTGAACCCCTATATGTCATCCCCAAGGAGAAGAAGAAAGTTGTCAAAGAGCTTCAAAAAGCTCTTGAAGAAGCTGACGAACTCATACTGGCAACAGATGAAGACCGCGAAGGCGAAAGCATTAGCTGGCATCTCAAAGAACTTTTAAAGCCCAAAATACCCACCAAGCGGATGGTGTTTCACGAAATTACCCAAGACGCCATCCGGGAAGCCCTGAAAAACTGCCGCAACATCGACGAACAGCTCGTCCACGCCCAGGAAACCAGACGCATTTTAGACCGATTGGTAGGGTACACCCTCTCACCCCTGCTGTGGAAGAAGATTGCTTGGGGGTTGTCTGCTGGGCGGGTGCAGTCGGTAGCCGTGCGGCTGTTGGTACAAAGGGAACGGGAACGCCGCGCTTTTCACGAAGCTAGCTACTGGGATCTCAAAGCCACGCTCGAACAGCAGAAAATTGGTTTTGAAGCCAAGCTAATGACGCTGAGAGGAACAAAAATAGCCAACGGCAGCGATTTTGACCCCTCAACCGGACGAATTGCTGCCGATCGCCATGTTATTCTGCTCAACGAAGCCGATGCTGTAGCACTCAAAAATCGACTCATCGGCAAAACTTGGACGGTGACCAATTTAGAGGAGCGTCCGGTCACTCGCAAACCCGCTCCACCGTTTACCACCTCGACACTGCAACAGGAAGCTAACCGGAAATTGCGCCTTTCTGCTCGCGATACAATGCGGATTGCCCAAAATTTATACGAGCAGGGCTACATTACCTACATGAGAACGGACTCGGTGAATTTGTCCGAGCAAGCTCTCACAGCTGCCCGCAGTTGCGTCGAGCAAATGTACGGTCAACAATACCTCAGTCCCGAACCCCGTCGCTACACGACCAAAAGCAAAGGCGCTCAGGAAGCTCACGAAGCTATTCGTCCAGCCGGTAGCACTTTCCGCACGCCGCAAGAAACTGCCCTCAGCGGTCTGGAATTCAAACTCTACGATTTGATTTGGAAGCGTACTGTCGCTACCCAAATGGCAGATTCCCGACAAACTCTCGTCACAGTCGATTTGCAAGTGGAGGATGCCGGTTTTCGTGCTACTGGTAAGCGAATTGATTTTCCCGGATATTTGCGTGCTTACGTGGAGGGTTCCGACGACCCGGAAGCCGCATTGGAAGACCAAGAGGTGATTTTACCACCTCTGAAGGTGGGAACTCGGCCTAACTGCAAAGAGATAGAATCTATCGGTCACGAAACCCAGCCGCCAGCGCGTTACACAGAAGCTTCTCTGGTGAAAACTTTGGAAAGCGAAGGGATTGGGCGTCCGAGTACCTACGCCAGCATTATCGGTACGATTATCGATCGCGGCTACGCTCAGATGAATAACAACGCCCTCATCCCTACTTTTACGGCTTTTGCCGTGACCGGTCTGCTGGAAAAACACTTTCCCGATTTGGTAAATACCAGTTTTACTTCCCAGATGGAGCAGACTTTGGATGATATCGCTACCGGCGAAGCGGATTGGCTCCCCTATCTGCGGGAATTCTACCTGGGAGAACAGGGTCTGGAAACTCAGGTGAAAGAACGGGAAAGCGGAATTGACCCCAACGAAGCTCGTGCGATCGAATTGGAAAACCTCGATGCCAAAGTCCGCATCGGCAAATTTGGCGCTTACATAGAGGCAGAAAACGGCAACGGTGTTGTTACCGCCTCGATTCCCAAGGATTTGACTCCCGCCGACCTCAACCCAGAACAAGTAGAGGTGCTGCTGCGCCAGAAAACTGAGGGGCCAGAAAAACTGGGACTGCATCCGGAAACCGGGGAGCCGATCTACGTACTGATCGGCACTTATGGCCCCTACGTCCAGCTGGGCGATGTCACCGAGGAAAATAAAAAGCCGAAACGGGTTTCTTTGCCCAAAGATGTCACCCTGGAGAATGTCACTCTGGATACAGCAGTGCGACTGCTGGCTCTCCCCAGAACGTTAGGCCATCACCCGGAGACTGGTGCCAAAATTCAAGCTGCACTGGGACGTTTTGGCCCTTACGTTGTTCACGACCAAGGTAAGGAAGGTAAAGACTTTCGTTCTTTGAAATCTAGCGATAATGTATTGACAATTTCGTTAGAACGTGCATTGGAACTCCTGGCTGAGCCTAAGAAGGGGCGCGGCGGCAGTAGCAACAAGTCGAAGGAACCTTTAAGAGCCTTGGGCGCTCACCCAGGTGATGACGAACCCGTGAATATCTATGATGGCCGCTACGGCCCCTATATCAAGCACGGGAAAACGAATGCTTCCATTCCGAAAGATTTATCGGTGGAAGAAATAACGCTGGAAAAGGCTGTGGAACTTTTGGAGGCGAAGGCATCTACTAAGAAGTCCAGCACAAAATCTAGTAAGTCAGCCGTTTCTTCTACTGCCAAAAAGTCGTCCACATCGACAACTAAGACAGCAACGAAAACTGCTGGAAAAACGACAGCGAAAACAACTGGAAAAACGACTGCTACTAAGAAAAAAACTACAGCTAGCTGAAATTTACAAGTGCTTTTTTCTTACTGGAGTTTAGACTAACCGCGCCTTCACGCGCGGTTAGTCTAAACTCCGGTGCAAAACTCAAATATAGGAAGTAATTTTGACTTTTATTTGTGACATGGTTCTTAGCTTAACAGGGATTGCTTTTCAATTACCCAAATGTTTGCTACAAATGGATTTTCTATTAAGAAACAGTTTGATATTCTGAATTGATTTCACCGCATATTTCTAGCGAACAATACCCAGATATTAAACCCAAACCAAATGTAGCAAACATTTTTCTATCTTAATCGAGCAACTCATCTCCCGTTACAGGGTAGCTTAACGGGAGAGCGTCAATTGATATTACGCCTAGAAACCTTTGAACATCTTTGCGCTGAAATTATTTGAGGTCATAGCGATCGAGCTTCATCACCTTGTCCCACGCCGCCACAAAGTCCTGCACAAATTTCTGCTGCGAGTCCCCACATCCGTAAACTTCCGCGAGAGCTCGTAGCTGAGAGTTCGAGCCGAAGATGAGGTCAACACGGGTACCAGTCCACTTAAGTTCGCCCGTTTTGCGATCGCTTCCCTCGAACTCATATTCATCTTCAGAGGTCGCCTTCCAGGTCGTACCCAGGTCGAGCAGGTTCACAAAAAAGTCATTGGTCAACGTCTCTGGTCGAGCGGTGAAGACGCCGTGTTTGGAGCCGCCAAAGTTTGCGCCCAAGACGCGCAAGCCACCCAAGAGAACCGTCATCTCAGGGGCAGACAGGGACAGCAATTGTGCCCGATCGACCAGCAGCTCTTCGAGCGATTCGCTGTGTTTGCCGCTAGTGTAGTTGCGGAACCCATCCGCAGTCGGTTCGAGTACGGCGAAGGACTCGACATCCGTTTTCTCTTGCAACGCATCTGTGCGTCCCGGCTGGAAGGGAACCTTGACATCCTTTCCAGCATTTTTCGCCGCTTGTTCGACACCTGCACATCCACCCAACACGATCAGGTCAGCCAGCGAAACCCGCTTTCCGCCAGACTGCGAGGTATTGAATTCCTGTTGGATGCTCTCAAGAGTCTGCAACACCGTCGCCAGTTGAGCCGGCTGGTTGACTTCCCAATCCTTCTGAGGTGCCAGACGAATACGCGCCCCGTTCGCCCCACCGCGCATATCGGAGCAGCGGAACGTTGACGCCGACGCCCAAGCAGTCGAAACGAGTTGGGAGACAGACAGTCCCGAAGCCAGGATTTTGCTCTTCAGGGTGGCGATATCCTGCTCATCAATCAACTCATGGTCAACTGCGGGAACGGGATCTTGCCACAAGAACTCTTCCTGGGGAACCTCTGAGCCGAGATAGCGCGATCGCGGCCCCATATCGCGATGGGTTAGCTTGAACCACGCCTTGGCGAAGGCTTCTGCGAACTCATCCGGGTTCTCGTAATAACGCCGTGCGATCGGCTCGTAGATGGAGTCCATCTTCATAGCCATGTCCGCCGTGGTCATCATGGGGGCGTGCCGTTTCGACGGATCGTGGGCGTCGGGCACGGTACCCGCACCAGCATCGCCCTTGGGCTTCCATTGCCATGCACCAGCGGGGCTCTTGGTCAACTCCCAGTCATATTTGAACAGGGTTTCGAGATAGCTGTTGTCCCACTGGGTCGGCGTGGGAGTCCATGCGCCTTCGATACCGCTGGTGATCGCATCGACGCCGACACCCGTGTTGAAGTTGCTCTTCCAGCCGAGTCCTTGCTCCACGATAGTGGCACCCCCAGGATCGGCACCTACGTGCGATGCCTCGCCCGCACCATGACATTTGCCAAAGGTATGCCCGCCGGCAACGAGCGCGACCGTTTCTGCATCGTTCATTGCCATCCGACCAAAGGTTTCGCGAATGTCGCGCCCGGAGCCAACTGGATCGGGTTCGCCGTCTGGCCCCTCTGGATTCACGTAGATCAGACCCATCTGAACGGCGGCAAGGGGATTTAGAAGCACGCGATCGCCTTCGTAACGCTCATTGCCGAGCCAGGTTTTCTCAGAACCCCAGTATATGTCTTCCTCTGGCTGCCAGACATCCACGCGCCCACCAGCAAAGCCCAGCGTCTTGAAGCCCATCGACTCTAGGGCGCAGTTGCCCGCGAAAATCATCAGGTCAGCCCAGGAGATTTTCTTGCCGTATTTCTGCTTGACTGGCCAAAGCAACATACGTGCCTTGTCCAGGTTGGCATTGTCTGGCCAACTGTTGAGGGGTTCAAACCGCTGGCTACCCGAACCTGCGCCGCCGCGACCGTCGCCAATCCGATACGTGCCTGCGCTGTGCCAAGCCATCCGGATGAAGAGCGGCCCATAATGGCCGTAGTCGGCTGGCCACCAGTCTTGGGAGGTCGTCATTAGCTCGTAGATATCTGCTCTCAGGGCAGCTAAGTCGAGGCTCTTGAACTCTGATGCGTAGTTGAATTCCTCACCCATCGGATTGGACTGGGGTGAGTGCTGGTGGAGGATGCTCAGATTCAAATAATTCGGCCACCAGTCTCGGTTTGATGGTATGACCCGAGGCTGATGTTTCTGACCGCCGCCCGTAAATGGGCATCCGCTTTCGCTGCTCATAGTATCTCCTGTCAAATGGTGTGGTGTAGATTCTTTTTATGTGCTACAGGTATTGCAAACAAATAACACATAGGTAATTACTGGGATAATCGATGAGAAATATAATCGAAGAGAAATTTAATTAACGTTATGATTTGAAACAAACGGTTATACTAATAGCTGCGCCGTATTGCAGCACGTTGGAGCCGACGCTAATGTCGGCGAAAGCATGACTTAATCTTTACTCTAAATAGCTTCCTTTAAACGGTGAATAATCGCGAGATTTTCCACCGTTTCTTCAAAGATATGACCGGGCGACAATAATCTGTAAAACCCTTAATTCGTGGGGGTTTTACAGATTATTGTCAAACAAGTAGGTCAGCTATTCTCAAAAAAACCTATCACTTCAAAAAAAATGAATTTGTTACCTTAATTGTACATCCAACACCTAAAAAGTCAACTAAAAAGAGCCGAGTTTATAATTTTATTGGTGTTAGTTGCGAGCTGACAACAGCATCGAATAGTAAAATTAGAACAATTGGCTAGCCAATTTTCCCAAAAAATATTATTTGAAAGTCTCCGTCAGAAGTAACAGAGATTTCTCTCGCTACCACACCTGACATTAGAAAGAATTTGGTGTCGTTTTAGGAGATAGAGAGTAAATCCTGGAGTTTTAATTTACTTGAAAGGAGTTAAGCCCCTCATAAAAAACCATATTATCAGCGAGGTCGCTGAGTCGAAAAGCTTATCTAGTCTAGCTTTGAGCAATAGTTGTCGCCCCATCAGCTAAACTCCAGCAAGTGAAGGACACAGAAACCTAGTTTCTGTGTCCTTCAGTTTATTCTAACCCCGACGCAATTTTCTTCTTTTCACTATTAACTTTTCACTTCTAACCTTTAACTTTTGATTGGTTTTTGCGTTGGAGTGCGGCAGCAGTAACAGCACCAAAAGTCAGTAAAGCCAATGCAGAAGTAGGTTCCGGAACTGGTTTGGGTTTTTGCAGAGCCACAACAAAAGTGGCATCCGGGTCGAACATATCGTTGGTGTAACTACCCCCTCCCCAAGACCCTGTTTGAGGATTGGAGCCACCGCCAAGGAAACCCTGTCCATCAGACCCACTGACCGTATCGGTGGGGATCAGTTTGGTGATGCGGATAGCATCAATTGCCTCCTCGTTACCGATGCCGAAATCGCTCAAGTCGAAACCAGTGGCAAACACATTAGTTTCAAAACCATCGCTGAATTCATATCTGAACTGAGTGAAGCTGCTTTGACCGACTTTCCTAACAGCTACCGCGTATGCTTCCGGTCTGCCCCAGCCACCGTTCTCGTATACCACGAAGTCATTGCCAGCAGCATTTGTTAGGGACATACCCGCTCCCCAGTTAAGGTCGATCGTACCTGGGACAGTTGGGTTGTTTACATCGCCAATATTTACCGAACTACCGGGATCGAAGCCGAGTATCGCACCGACGGTTCGATTGGCAATTTCGCTGTTGCCCGGTAGGAAGCTGGCAGTGAAGTGATTAATTACCTCGCTGCCTGAAACTATTGAGCCTCCGACTACAGAGTTGTCAGAATCCCAGGTATAACCGGCAACGGTGAAAGTGGCGGCAACTGCCGATTGTGCTGTAGCTATTCCTACACCGGTGAGGATGCTTAGCGACAGGCCGATTTGATTCCAGAGCTTTTTACTAAAGGTTTTCATACAGGTAGTGCCTCCCGACACAAAAGTGTTGATTCTAGGGAGACTCAAGCGTGCGATCGTCAGAACGCTCCGATCGAGAGTGGCCGTTAAGCTGTGTAAAGCATTGTTAGTTGTGGAACTTACGCTTTCTGGTAAGCGTTTGTTTTGCCCCTATGACGGACAATTTTTCAGCGGCTTTTTGCTGCCATACTGCCAATCGATTATCGAAATGCCAAATGTGTAAATTCTTTAACTAAGCCAGCAACTCTCTATGAGTCTTCTCCGAATGCACCCTAACATATACATATAAACCTATAACCAGTGTTTGTACATACCTTCGGTAAAGAATTTGTAAAGATTGCATCCACCTGAGCCTCAGCATAGCCAATGCTTTTCGCAACTATCGAAAGTTATATTTCTACTCCAACTAGGTTGAGTTCGTGTCTGGGGTGGGGTAAGTTGATCAATGTCAGTCGTGGAAAAGTTTTATGAGCAGCACGATCGCAATTACCGATTCCGAATTTGAAACTCAAGTCCTGAAAGCAACACAGCCAGTGTTAGTATACTTCTGGGCTTCTTGGTGTGGCCCTTGCCGTCTGATGACCCCGTTAATTAACTCAGCAGCGCAAACTTATAGCGATCGCCTCAAGGTGGTCAAAATGGAGGTAGATCCCAATCCGACTACTGTGGCAAAGTATAAGGTCGAAGGCGTTCCCGCATTGAGACTGTTTAAAAATGGCGAATTGATCGGGTCTGTTGAGGGCATCGATAGCAAACAGAAAATCACCCAGTTACTGGAATCCCACCTGTAAATAGTTATCAAAATTTTGGGTTAAAAACCTCGCCCTTCTAGGGCGACTTTATACGAGCTATGCTAATATAAAACCGTGGTATATAAAGGTCGAGCCATGATTGTTTGCGAATTCAAAGTCAAAGGGAAAGATAGTCAATATCCCGCCATTGACGAGGCTATTCGCACCTCCCAATTTATCCAGAATAAGTACAGGCGCTATTATGGGATGGACAACAAAAATATTGCTAAAAATATTGGCAGAGACGGCATTAACAAGTATGGCACGGTACTGACTAAAAAATTCACATTTGCCAAGGAACTGAATTCGATGGGGAGACAATCTGCTGCCGAAAGGTCTTGGTCTGCACTCGCTCAATTATACGATAATTGCAAGAATAATGATTATTGAGTAAATATGCAATTTGCTAAACGTTTAGAACCCCTACAATTTAATGTTTTCGCAGATATGGATCGGGCGAAAGCATCATCAGTAGCAGGAGGAAAGGAATTAATTGACCTGTCGCTGGGATCTTCGGATTTGCCAGCAGCAACCCACGTCATCAATGCGATCGCTCAATCCTTACAAGACCCCAGCACCCACGGTTACTTACTGTTTCGCAGCACGAAAGATTTTCGGGTTGCTGCTGCTACCTGGTATACTCAAAAATTTGGTATCCCGGTTGACCCGGAAACTGAAGTGCTGCCGCTGATCGGTTCTCAGGAAGGAACGGCCCATTTGCCCTTGGCAGTTCTCAATCCAGGAGATTTTGCGCTGCTATTAGACCCAGGCTATCCTTCGCATATGGGTGGGGTCTACCTCGCCAGCGGTCAGATCTACCCTATGCCCCTACGGGCAGAAAATGGGTTTTTGCCTATATTTGAGGAGGTGCCAGAAGCAGTTTTAGCACAGGCAAAAATGATGGTGCTAAGTTATCCCCATAACCCTACTGCGGCGATCGCACCGCTGTCTTTTTTCCAAACAGCTGTTGCCTTTTGCCAACAGCACAATCTTGTGTTGGTTCACGATTTTCCCTACGCCGATTTAGTTTTTGAGGATACATCGGCACCTTCGATACTGCAAGCCGATCCTGAAAAAAGTGTTTCGATCGAGTTCTTCACTCTTTCCAAGTCTTATAATATGGGTGGTTTTCGCATCGGTTATGCTATCGGCAATCCAAAGCTGATTCAGGCGTTGCGGCAGGTAAAAGCGGCTGTTGATTTTAATCAGTATGGAGGTATCCTTAACGGCGCGATCGCGGCCTTAAGTGGCCCTCAAGAAGGAGTCAAAGCTGCCGTTGCCACTTTCCGAAATCGGCGAGATGCTTTCGTCAAAGCTTTAAATAATATTGGCTGGCTGGTTCCGACACCAAGAGCCACAATGTATGTATGGGCCAAATTACCCGCACCTTGGACGGAAAATTCGATCGGATTTTGCACTCAGCTCGTGGAAGCTACGGGTGTTGCCGTTTCTCCCGGTGCTGGGTTTGGTAAATCTGGGGAAGGGTATGTCCGTTTTGCTCTAGTACACGAACCGCCAGTTCTGGAAGTTGCGGTGAAGCGAATGGATGAATTCTTGCGTGTGCGATCGCCAGCCTAAATATTGCCCTAGTAAATGATTTTGGGCTAAGAACGTCATCACTGACGAACGCAATCGCTATAACTTGAACTAGATGGCGAAGCCCCTCTCTTAGGTTTTGCCAGTCTGGACAATTCTCTTGCAACTAAGCGCCAACTTTCAAACGCAGGATAGCTCTTTGAGAGTTATGGTTCATCAAAATAAATTAAAATTTCAGAAAAATCGTAACAGTAAAATGCGATCGTATTGCTGTCTTTTTTTATTGAAAAAATCATAATGTATAACTTGTATCGAAGAAATTTACTATAACCATTCTGGATCGGTAATACACTACTTTCGACCATATTATGTACACAATTCTTAACATAATTTTAATAATGGGTAGAAGTGATTAAAAGCAGGTTTTACTCGGTCAAGCAACTCGTTATAAAGACAGAATAAGATTTTTATCTTTTGTATAAATTGATAAATTTTACATAAAGGTAACGGATACTTAGCAGTATTGCTACTGTATTCTCCTAGTATTACTCTCTGGAGAATTTTCCGGTTGTAAACGAAAGCCTTGCACAAAGGGTGCTAGCCAAACTATAAAAACCATGCTGAAAATACAGCAAATCCCGCTTGCTCAGTCAGGAGAGCAAATTTTGGCCGATCGAATTTTACTCGTTGAAGACCACGAGGTAAATCGTCGCTTGCTGAGCGACTACCTCTGTTATCTCGGATACCAGGTTTTGTGCCTTGCCGAAGGCAGCACCTTTTTTCAGGCGATGTCCAAGTTTCGGCCTCAGCTAGTTTTATTAGACTTGAAGTTACCAGGAGTTGATGGATATACCATACTCCAAGAAATCCGGGAGATACCGGACTGGCATCAAGTACCTGTGATCGTCGTCTCGGCGTATGCTTTTAAAGCCGATCAACAACGCGCTCTCAGTTTGGGAGCTACAAGGTACTTCGTTAAACCAGTAAATCTTTCTCATTTGCGACAGGCAATTCAAGAAGAATTACGCGATCGACCTATATAAATTACCTTTCTTTTGTCTCTAGTTATCAGCCATTTTTTCTGGGTGGCAATTTTTTCCCCAATCTGGGAGAGATTTTGCATAGAATCTCTGATGTCGTCCATTTTAGCTTCAATTTGTGCCACTAATAAATTTACTGTTTGGAGATGATTGAGAGTTTGATTCAATGCTTCGCGATACTCAGTTTGAAAATTTTCTGATGGCATGGATGCAACCCGGTTTGTGTGAAAGTAAGCGGCCAAGTTGTTAAAAGAGAAAGACTCTTAGTCTTAATCTAAACTCTCATATTTGAAAATTAGTACCGATCGGTCATAAATTTATCTTTCTTGCCTAGTAGAATAGTCAAATTTTAATAATTTTTAATAAATCCTATGGTATCGGCTTTGCGAAATTTAACAATCCAGTATTTTTACATAAATAAAGGCAAAAAATTTTGAATTTTTTATAGTTTATATACGTAGCTAGTATCGGTATACTTAGTGGGAATAAAATTTTTGGCTTCTCTCATCTAAAATTAAATCAAATAACGACAGCATCTCATGATTTCACCCACAGATCGTCAAGATTTTACGGATATGAGACGATAAATTGATATCGCCTTTTTTTGAACCAGTCCTCAGAATTTACCAAAACTTCACACAAATTTGACCAGAAATTACGCTAAGTTCACCCAACCCAAAAGTGGCTTTCCTAAAATGGAAGAAAGTGAAGGTTAAGCGTTCAAGGGTGGATCTGCTAGAACCGTGAAGTGAAACAGACAAATCCCGTCAACAGTGGGATGTGCAACGTAAATCGTTTATTGAGAAACTTGAGAGGGAATCCAAAAATGCTTCAGACTATTAAACGTATTGCTATCGGTGCTTCAATGGTCGCAGGTGTGAGCGCACTAGCCACCGCCCCAGCATCCGCCGCATCCCTCACAAATGCCACAATTGGCGGAAGTGCAGCTAGCGATTATTTAGTGTACGGTGTCTCCGGGAGTCAAACCGTTGAGATTCCAAATACTCCGGCAAACGTACAAGCCGTTCTCGACGGTAATGCCGCCAGTCCCACAGGTAACGTAGAATTGAGAGCCAGTACAGAGAAAGGGACTTTTACTGGTATCGATTTTCTAAAGAACACCACCTTGACAGGTAATATTGCTGGCAAGTCACTCACTCTTAGCAGTCTCACGGCAACTGACTGGTTTGGAGCAAGTCTGAATACGACATACGGCGCGAACAACCTTGCTAACAAGTGGTTTAACGAGTTCATCACCAAAGCTGGTTATGGTGTATTCGTAGGAACTGGTGTTGCAACTAGTTACTTTAATGCCTTTTTGGGTATGGGGGGATTCCAAGCAAGCAGCGACCCCAACATCTCCTACGTCAACCAAAATGATGATACTGGCCTAATTAGTATTGGGTTGGCAGGTCACAACGATTTAAAAGCTGCCTATGCTAGTAATCCCAAATATGCAGCATTTGCATCTTTTTTACCAAGTGGATTCCAAGCAAGCGAAGTAGTCAAGTATACTTACGAAGGCAAGACTGACTATCTCTACAGCTTCAACGCTACCAATTCGGGTCTGGTTAACACGGATGGATTCTCTCACAACGGTAACTACGAAGTATCTTTTCAGGGAGTAAAAGTGCCCGAACCATCCACAATGCTTGGTTTGATGGCTGTGGGTGGGTTGTTTGCCACCAGCAAGCGCAAGTCACAAAAAACCGCCTAATAAATTGTTTAATTGCTTAAAAAGCGGGTTTTTTGCAAAAAACCTGCTTTTTGTTCGGTTTCGGGTAGGCAATACCCACCCTCTAAACGAAAAGGCTTTCTTATGATGGTGATGGACAGTTTCTTTTAGTGAGTTGTGACCACTTCACAGAAAGCGCTACCTTTAGTAAAAGACCGGGAACGCCTGGAAGGTCGCCTCAAGGAGATTCCGGCAAAGCCAGGTGTATATATAATGAGGGATGAGAGCGATCGCATCCTCTACAT
The DNA here is from genome assembly GCF_014696265.1 of Aerosakkonema funiforme FACHB-1375. GTDB lineage: Bacteria > Cyanobacteriota > Cyanobacteriia > Cyanobacteriales > Aerosakkonemataceae > Aerosakkonema > Aerosakkonema funiforme_A. Next base: position 36,735 of record NZ_JACJPW010000079.1, read on the forward strand.
CGGTAAATCGAAAAAATTGCGATCGCGTCTGCGTTCCTACTTCCGCGAAGCTTCCGACCTCTCCCCTCGTATTGCCTTAATGGTACAGCAGGTAGTCGAGATCGAAATCATCGTCACCGATACGGAAGCAGAAGCACTGGCATTAGAAGCAAACTTAGTTAAGCAGCACCAACCGTACTTTAACGTACTGCTCAAAGACGACAAGAAATATCCCTACGTATTGATTACTTGGTCAGAAGATTATCCCCGTATTTTCCTCACCCGCAATCGCAGGCTGGGGAAAAAACAAGACAAGTATTATGGCCCTTACACCGATGCTCGCATATTGCGCCAAACCCTGCATATAGTCAAGCGCATTTTTCCTTTGCGTCAGCGTCCCCAACCTTTATTTAAAGACCGTCCCTGTCTCAATTACGACTTAGGTCGCTGTCCCGGCGTATGCCAGCTGCTGATTTCTCCAGAAGAATATCGCAAAACTGTACAAAAAGTGGCAATGCTTTTCCAAGGTCGCACGCAAGAATTGATCGATATTCTCACAGCGCAGATGGAACAAGCCGCAGAAGCGCTCAACTTTGAAACGGCGGCGCGTATTCGCGACCAAATTACCGGATTGAAATCTTTGACGGCTGACCAAAAAGTCTCGTTACCCGATGATACCGTGTCGCGAGATGCGATCGCCCTTGCCGCTGACGATCGACACGCCTGCATTCAATTATTCCAGATTCGGGCCGGACGTTTGGTGGGAAGGTTGGGATTTGTGGCAGATGCTGAATCTGCTACACCTGGAGCGATTTTGCAGCGGGTGTTGGAAGAACATTATCAAAATGCCGAATCTGTGGAAATTCCCACCGAAATTCTGGTGCAATACGAGTTACCGGAAAGCGAAATGTTGGCAGAATTTTTAGGAGAAAGAAAAGGTCGCAAAGTGACTATTTTGGCTCCGCAAAGACAAAGCAAAGCCGAATTAATTGAAATGGTGGAACGCAATGCTGAGTATGAATTATCTCGCACTCAGAAATTTGCCGATCGCAACAGCGAAGCAATGCAAGATTTAGCCAACATTCTCGATTTGCCCGACTTGCCACGCCGCATAGAAGGTTACGATATTTCCCATATTCAAGGTGCAAACGCTGTCGCATCTCAGGTTGTCTTTATCGACGGTTTACCCGCCAAACAACATTATCGACATTACAAGATCAAAAATCCTGCCGTTACAGTCGGTCACTCTGACGACTTTGCCAGTCTCGCCGAAGTTATCCGCCGTCGCTTCCGCAAGTACGCAGAAGACCCGCAATTGGAACGAGTGGGAAATCCAGATTTTCCCGATTTGGTGATGATTGATGGTGGGAAAGGTCAGCTATCATCGGTTGTGGCAGTACTGCAAGAAATGAATCTTTTGGAAGATTTGCGAGTGGTAAGTTTAGCCAAGCAGCGAGAAGAAATATTTCTGCCAGGGGAATCTTTGCCGCTGCAAACAGATGCAGAACAACCGGGTGTACAATTGTTGCGGCGACTGCGGGATGAGGCGCATCGATTTGCTGTTAGTTTCCATCGCCAACAGCGTAGCGATAAGTTGCGACGTTCTCGTTTGGATGAAATTCCCGGATTGGGATTTGAGCGACAAAAGCAACTTTTGGCACATTTTCACTCGATCGATTATATCCGAGAGGCATCTCCAAAACAGCTAGCGGAAGCGCCTGGAATTGGCCCTCGTTTAGCTCAGGAAATTTTCGATTATTTCCATCCAGCTTAAGATTGAGGGACTGGCGCAGCCAAAAGTCAAAAGTCAAAAGTCAAAAGTCAAAATTCCTCCCTCTTCCCTAATCCCTAGCCCCTAGCCCCCAGCCCCTAGCCCCTTTGTTTTGACTTTTGACTCTTGCGATCGGGGGAGAGTGATGTCAAGCTGTGGAAGGGGTGGGAGCAGCAACCATAAAGTTACTTATTTATTCATAAACTTACTCAATAATAGATGGTATTATGTGGAGATGAGTAAGTTCATTCTACCCCAAGCAGAGCATCAGTCAGAAACTTATGAAAATCGTAGAGGAGTTAAGAGAAGTTGCTCAAAAGCTTCCAAACAAAACTTAACCTAAACAACCAACAACGTAGCCTAGCAGCCAAACACGCAGGCGTAGCTAGACACGCTTGGAATTGGGGATTAGAAATTTGTTTGAAAGCTTTGTCGGCAAACAAAAAGCTACCAACCGCTATCGATC
>NZ_JACJPW010000080.1 GCF_014696265.1 Aerosakkonema funiforme FACHB-1375
CTCAATGTCGATGCTAAGAATTTGGATGTTGTACCAATTCGGGAGAGCCAAGTAGAGGCATCATCGCATTTTGAACCCCCGTCCCTTTAGGGCTGGGGTGGCTTCAGTACCTGTATTTTCCAGGTTTGTTAACGATCCAAATATATAAAATATCACAGGCAAACGCAGGTCTTGCTAGTTATTGCCTGGAGATTTTTATTTATGTTATAGACTATACCAAATAAAACGATCGAGGACATCCGATCCGATCGCGATTTTTAGTATCGTTAATGGGTTTGTTGCCAGGTGGACTGACGCTCTAAGGCGAGGTCTCTGATTAGGGTCAATTTAGAGTAAATATACTCGTTGAGGATGTTGGTTTCGTTGTGGTCGAGCGATCGCTCATTTTTTAGTTGCTTGAGTAGCCACTGTACCAGCGTTGCATCATCGAGCTTTAACAGGATATGGGCTTGGGTGGTTTCAATTAAAGTCCATAACTGACGTAGCAGGGTGGGAGTCATACGACCTCCTCTTAAGTATTCCTTTACGTTTTAAGATACCCAATTTTGCTTCTACTAAACAGTATTGCACACAAGATGATACAAGAATTACAAAATGCTTAATAAACTGACTAATATCTTGATGGAAAAAGAGAGTATAACTGCTTATTTTTTAGCTCTGTATACTGAAATTTCTGTATGAGGACTTCTGTCAAGGGAGTGAAAATGCTTAGGGTAGTATAAGGTGCGTAACGTCATACTGCTCGGATAAGAGTAGGCGCGATCCTTACGGATACTGTACTTTAAAGTAACTTCCTCTGGCGGTAATATTTTAACTTGACCCATAAGCCGTTTGATAGAAAATATTCATTACGAAACTTTACAAAAAGATGCGATCGGGTGGTGTTCGCTGCAATAAAGTGAGTTTGTGGAATGGAAGAAGGGAAATTTGGTTTTTACTGAGGGAAGAAATGGGGTGTGTGCGATCGAGCGATCGACACTAACTGCCTTCTGTATTCCAGGATACGATCGATCGCAATATTTGTAACTTTTGATTTCGTTGTGCCGAAAGTTACAAATTTACAAATAGATTAATACTGCGGGGATGTACACTCCAGAAACCCATTTTCTTCCTCCGTATGAGTGGTTGAAAGATAAAGTTTTTAGACTGATTGCTGAATCTGTATTTTCTGCTGTTGTTTAACTTCGGTACGTACTTTAGCCTCTGCTTCAACAAACGAGGTATATACGTCGATACTTGAATTGACAGCTTCAAAGCTAACAACCAGCGCAAAAGGTACTTCAGCATTAGTATCTTGGTTCCAGCCTGCGTGTCCAACTACAGAAATACAAAAGCCTTCCCGTAGCTCATAGGATTTTACAGTCGCCCAATCTTTTTGAATAGTTCCTTTACTTCGGGACAGTTCCTTTACTATGCCATCAATTCCTTTTGGGCTTGTTTGTCCGTTGGTCGGTTTAAACTGCCTTTTCCCTAGCGTCCATCGGAATAGTTTGTCACCTTTTTCAGCCTCTTCTGGCGCATCATACTCGCTGAGAACTCTATCGAGGAAACGATCGGGATCTTCTCCGCATTTGCTACAAGTCCAATCTAACCAAGTTGATAAATATTTCCTGTGATTACGTCGAGTACGACGAGGTTCAGCGACATAAGAAAGAGTGATTTCAATCAGAATGTCAAACCCTTCCCCTTGAGGTAAGAAATTTTCTGGAACTTTTACTTGGTAAACCTTAGCTTGTCTAGCTTTAATGCGTTCTAATCCTCTAGTTGTCAACGTTATACGGTTAGGGGAATTGCCGAGAGCGCGATTGATGTCTGGAATACCATAACCCATAGTCCTAATTGCATAATAAAGTTCTTTAGCATCCAAATTATTTGTCCACTCTGGTAAACGCGCTGATTGAACAACGAGTGCGCGGTAAAGGAGGGTGCTTTCTTGTGGAAATGCTGCTGCTAATGCAGCAGCAATATGTGTGACTTTAGGAGCAGCAAATGATGTTCCTACAGCATCTGCACTAACAGCTTTACCACCGTCACGGGTTGAACGAATCAATTCTGGGCAAACTGACTCTGGTGTCGTGAAATTTAGTGAAGTTGGCGAGTCAATCGCGTAGTCGCCACCATATTCAACTACTTCTGGTTTGATAGTATCCCAGATGCCAGGGCCAGAACAGGAGAAAGAAGAAGGATGATTCTCTTCTGCTATCGACCTTAGAGGTGGATTATTGTAAGTTTTATGAGCAACAGAACCAACAGTTAGTGCTTGAAAACTTTGTGCTGGATTAGCGACCCGTGCAGAGGGTTGCAGCAGATATTGTGGATACTTACGACCAGCTTGTATATGAGCAGAAATTGAAGGGCGTGTGACATAGTTTGCGCGAGCCTCAATATTACCAGCAGCCACAATGAAAAGAACATCGTTTTCCCAACTTAGTTTATCAATAGCTGCTGCCCAAGAAGTCATTGATTGGGTGCGACATGGTGAAATTCCAGCTATTGAGTGGTTATAAATTCGCGTTCTAGTTTGGCAGTAATAAATATTTACAATTTCTTCTAAAACGTCAGGCGGAAAAAGCCGTTTAGGTAGTTCGTTTCGCGCATCGAGAATTCTGGCATTTTGAAGCCAACACACTGCCTGCTGACGACCTGTTTGAGGAATGCCTCGTGGGTATAGAACTGCTCCTGCAACTCTAGTACCATGCCCACCACCTCTACAATAATCAGCAGTCATATTCGTTTCACCAGGCACCCAAGATGTGGAGAGATTACAGTCAATCGCAACTCTCAGTTTAGGGTGAATTTCTTGAATACCGCTGTCGATGATACAAACTTTGGGTGCATTTGGCTCAGGTGCTTCTAATTGAAACTGTTCTTGATCGGATTCAGAGCTATTTGGTGTAACGGATGGAGCAATAAATTCATCGGCTTCGCTGACATCAAAAATATATGGAAAGTTGAGAACAAGATCCTTTAAACCTTTACCAAGTATGCGAATTCGACAAGAAAAGCTATCGGGTAAACGTGAAATACCAACTTCGTCACTTTGAACCGACCGCAAAATTTCTCCCCGATATAGCGGCTCTTGAATAAATTTAATAAATTTGGCTTCTCGCTCTGAATACAGATCATCCCACTCTTCGTATGTGAGGTTATGTTTATCCAGCCAGTTATTAATTCTTTTCTGAAACTCTGCATCGTTTTTAAAGCTTTCCCGCTTAGGACACCTAGAATATTGTTCTTTAATATTGATACAAGAAATGCCTACATCGACAATGTATTCTTGATGATCTGAAATTTTATCCCACTGGGATTGAAGACTAGGTGAAAGGATATACTCCGGTCGCCTAGTCCCTTCCAGAATTTCCCATATTTCTGGAACTTTGCCACCACCCCACTGGGACTCAATGAATTGCTGAATCTTTTTTCTGAGCTCCGAAAGTCCTATATCTGCCGATGCTCCAATAATGTAACCTTCCTCTAGATCGGCAACAACCTCAATCCCAAAACTTTTCAGCGCATCTGCGTCAAATAAATTAGGATCTACTTGCAAAATGAATGAAATTGAATCTGGAAGCTCAGGTTTACCTTCTTTCTTGCGCTTTTCGCGTTCCTCCTCCCAACTTGAGACAATAGATGATATAGAAGAATTTAGCTTGCTACCATGTCCACCTGCATTGGCTCGATTAGCCAGAGTAGTTGCAGAGATTTTACCCCCACCTCCTGGAGGTAGAGCAGCAGTTCCTTGATTGGTTAAACGTAGGGGTAAATGAGGAAATTGATTCAATTGCTCAGACATGGGAAGCTAAAACGTCTCGAATAGATGCCTCTAAGTGGTCTTGGATGACAAGTTCTTCTCGATCGAGGATGGCGCGTTTGGCAGCATCTTGAGCAACTCGAACAATCTGTGCAGCTGAAAGTTTATCCAGTTTTTGCACAATCGTTTCCCAGTTAATTACGCCAACCTCAACTGAGGAAAGTGTCTGTTTTAATATAGCTTCTATTTCTACGGATGTAGGCTTTGGCACTTCGATGACATCATCAAATCGTCGCCAAACGGCTTCATCCAGAAATTTAGTCAGATTTGTGGCTGCAACAAGTAATCCATTTGAGGCTTCGTATTCATCAAGTAGTTGTAAAAAAGTATTAACAACACGCTTAATTTCGCCAACTTCCTGAACGTCTTCCCGTGATTTAGCGATCGCATCACATTCATCAATAAATATTAAACACGGAGTTTGAGAGGCTGTTTCAAAGACTTCGCGCAAATTGGTTGCTGTTTCCCCTAAAAAGGAAGAAACCATTGCATCAAAGCGTACTTTGACAAGACTAAGCCCTGTATTCCAAGCTAAACGTTCAGCCCCCATCGTTTTACCGCACCCAGGAGTACCGTAGAGTAGGATTTTTTGGCGGTAGCGTAAACCGTGATGAGCTAATCGATCGCGAGCGGCATATTCTCTTTCGATCCGGCGAAAACGCTCTTCCACAACATCTGAAAGAATCATGTGGTGTCGTAAACGCTCTCTAGGAATAGTAACAATGAAGGGATGGTTAAAACGTTGCTTGCTCGACAGCAAGGTTAGGGAGTGAGTATCAGGTGTCTTTGAACGAGTGCCACTATAAGGTGCAGAAGAAATTACATTTCCAGAGGTATCAGGTGAAAGTGCTGACATCTCTGGAGGAGTGCGGGGCAATTTACGACTGCTTTTGTGGGTAATATTTTCGAGTTGTTCAGCCAGGAGGGTATGCCCTTTTTTACGTTCTTCCTCGACGACTACAGATAGCATACTTTGGATCGCCGTTTTATCTTCACTAGCGATCGCTCTAAATAGCCGTTTGAGCAACTCTCCTTTCATTTTGCTGATTTACTGCTATATAGTACAATAGTACTACTAAATAGGTACATAGTAAATAGGTACATAGGCAAACTTAGACAGTTGTCCATTTTAAACGTATATGAGTTCGCTTTCTCCAATTATTACTATTGTCTAACTTTGCTAGGACATCACCAGAAACAAAGATATTTATATAGGATCGGCATTTAATTACCTGATAGTAGATTTTTAGTAGACTTGCGGTTAATTAGCTTCCCGAAACCTATGGAGAATAGGGAACTCGAATCCCTGGCCTCTGCGGTGCGATCGCAGCGCTCTACCAACTGAGCTAATTCCCCGTATTGAGGATTTCATCTCGCATCGACGAAATGCCATCCTTAATTATAACACTAGCTGGCGGTTGTTTGGGGTGCTTTTCGAGAAAATAATTCTTGCACTCGCTCTAGTTCCAGGTGTGTAAGGAAATCTACTGTCCAGTTCGCTTGTCGCTGGAGCATATGAAATGGGTACGTGTTCGCGACGCCAACTACCTGTATGCCAGCACTTTTGGCGGCTGTTATTCCGGCAAAGGTATCTTCAATTGCCAGACATTCGGAGGGTTTCAGGTTAAAATCGGGAAATTTCTGATTCAATCGCTCTACTGCTAGCAGATAGCTATCTGGTTCTGGTTTGCTGGCTGTGAGGTCATCTCCGGCGACGATTAACTCGAAGTTTTGGGCTAGGTTAGCTCGATTTAGTACCAGTTCTACTTCCGCACGCAGGGCACCGCTGACTACTGCCATTTTTATTTTGGCGACCCGGAGCTTGTAAATCAAGTCTTCCAGTCCTGGATAGATGGGTAATTTTTCCAGTTTCTCCAATTCTTGCCGGTAAGCTTCGGCTTTGCGGGTGAGCAGCTGGGTTAAGTAGTTTTCGGTGACAACGCGACCCCGACGAGAAAGTATATCAGAAAGACAAGCGCGATCGCTCCTCCCCAGACAAATTTCCCGATATTCCCCCGGTTTTGGCCGCAAATTTTCATCAATCAAAATCTGGCCAATCAGCTTTTCGTGAATCGCCTCATCGTTAATGATGACGCCGTTAAAATCAAACAGTACTGCCTTTAGTGTCATGCCTCAGTTTTTGGGATGAGGGGGTGCGGCTCGATTCTTCCCACCTTAAAGATTTTACAGGGCTGGCAGTGCGATCGAGTACGCCTATCCCAGAAACCCCCAGAAACCCCAGAAACCCGGTTTCTTCAAGAAACCGGGTTTCTAGTGTGGTGCGATCGAATAAATGTTGTATTATATTAGTAGTATTACGTAATTACTTGGTGAGAAAGCAAACGGGTTATGCCCTACGAAAAGCTAGAAATTTCAACTCCAGCGCCGATACTTTCTTGGGCTAACCACAGCCTTGGCCCAGAAGAAAGTAAGATGGCCAAGAATGTAGCATCGCTGCCCTTTGTGTTCAAGCACGTAGCGCTAATGCCCGACGTTCACCTCGGCAAAGGCGCTTTGGTGGGGTCTGTAATTGCTACTAAAGAAGCAATTATGCCAGCTGCTGTCGGAGTCGATATCGGTTGTTTTGCGGGAGAAACTTTAGTTCCCCTAGTTGATGGAAAATCCTATCCAATGGCAGAATTAGCGACTTGGGAGCAAGAGTTTGCGATCTATTCCTGCACAGAGACACATAGAATTGCAGCAGCTAAGGCGACAGCTCGATTAACTCGGCGTAATGCGGAACTGATGAAAGTAATTCTAGATAACGGTGCGGAAATTAAATGTACTCCTGACCATCAATTTATGCTCAGAGATGGTAGCTACCAGTCAGCTGCCAATCTCAAACCAGGTACTTCTTTGATGCCTTTTTATTCCAAAGCTGATAAATATGGTTACACCTTAATTCAACAACCTTATTCGGGCAGATGGCAGAAGGCACACTGGATTATTGCTCGCTCTGGACTGCTCGAAAAAGTTCCCTCTTTTAAAGGTCAGAGAACAGTCATTCACCATAAGAATTTTGATGGTGCTGACAATCGACCCGAAAACCTGGAATTCATGGGAGATAAAGACCATTCTTCCTACCATCGAATGTTGGTTGAGAAGAACACTCATTGGCAATCTTCAGAATTTGAGAAAAACAGAAAGGAAGCCTTAGCCGCTAAAGCCAGAACACCAGATGGATACCGTTACTACTCCGAACGCGGGACAAAAAATATCATGCGTTATATGCAGGAAAATCCCGAACACTTCAGAGTATCTATCTCCGGTAATGGTGAAAGAGGAAAGCAGTATCTAAGCGACTACAACAGAAGCGAGAAAGGAAGAGCCAAGAGCAAAGAAATTGCCAATAGACTGTACACCTGCGATCGTTGCGGCGAGGCAGTTAAGAGTCCAATAGGACTTCATAACCATCGGAAATACCAACATAGCTACAACCATAAAGTAGTAGATGTTATTCTTCTCGAAGAAAGACAAGACGTATATTGTCTGACAGTCCCACAATATGGCAATTTTGCACTCACCGCTGGTGTCTTCGTTCACAATTGCGGGATGATGGCAGTCAAAACTCCATTTAATGCCGATAAACTTGAGGGCAAGCTGAAGAAAATTCGTCTGGATATCGAAGCAGCTATTCCAGTGGGATTCAACGAAAATAAAGAAGCCGAAAAAACAGTGATAAACTGGCAAGGTTGGCACGATTTCAACGAACTGCATCCTGGAGTGCAACACCTAGAAAGTAAAGCTATCAAACAGATGGGTTCTCTCGGTGGCGGCAATCATTTTATTGAAGTTTGTGTGGATACCGATAACCAAGTTTGGTTAATGTTGCATTCCGGTTCGCGACATATTGGTAATATGTTAGCGCAAAATCATATTGAGAGGGGAAGGGAATTAGCTAAATTGGCAGATATACGTCTACCAGATCGAGATTTGGCTTATTTTGTGGCGGGTACTTCAGAGTTTGCCTCTTATTGGAACGATTTACAGTGGGCGCAAGATTATGCTCGTTTCAATCGCGATGTGATGATGGCGCGTTTGAAGCGGGTTATTGAAAAACATCTCGCTGGCGGTAGGGAATTTAAGCCTTTACTGTCTGTGAATTGCCATCACAATTATGCGGAAAAAGAGGTACATTTTGGTGAGGAAGTTTATGTGACGCGCAAGGGTGCGGTGAGGGCTACTGAGGAAGATTACGGCATTATTCCGGGTTCGATGGGAGCAAAATCTTACATTGTCAAAGGTAAGGGAAATCATGAAAGTTATTGCAGTTGTTCTCACGGGGCTGGGCGTTTGATGTCGCGCAATAAGGCGAAGAATAATTTCAGTTTGGATGATTTGATTCAACAAACTAAAGGGGTGGAATGTCGCAAAGATGAGGGTATTTTGGATGAAATTCCAGGCGCTTATAAGCCGATCGATGAGGTGATGGCCAATCAAGCGGATTTAGTTGAGGTTGTGGCAACCCTCAAACAAGTTATTTGCGTGAAAGGTTAGATAATAAAGGTGGGTATTACCCACCTTATAATTTCATCGGTAAAAATATGGAAGTATTTCTCGAAACCGAAAAATTGATTCTTCGTTATTTTACTGAGGCAGATACTGATAATTTATTTGTTTTGGATAGCGACCCCGAAGTAATGCGATTCATCAGTGGTGGTGTGCCAAACGATCGCGCATTTATTCAATCGAAGTTTCTGCCTAGAATTATTGGATATTACAGCAAATACGAAAATTTTGGGTTTTGGGCAGCTATTGAAAAATCAAGTCAAGATTTTATCGGTTGGTTTCATTTATATCCGGCGATCGAAAATGCTTTCGCTGTCGAACTAAATGTGGTAAATGATGAAGAAATCGCCCTTGGTTATCGGCTGAAAAGAGAGAAATGGGGCAAAGGTTATGCAACTGAAGTTTCTCAATTGTTGGTAGAAAAGGGTTTTGCTGAATGGGGCGTTAAACGAGTCGTGGCATGGGCTTTGGCAACAAATAAAGCCTCTATAAGAGTAATGGAAAAAGTCGGTTTAAAATACGATCGAGAATTTACTTTCACAGAAAGTCAACTGCCACATTTAAAACCATTGGAACGAAAAGCGGTTAAATATGCTATGTCTAAATGAGTCTGCACGGTTCGTCAGAATGCAGAATTTTTGCGCTCGCTATTAATTTTATCTCTCTGACACACCCTACTTAATTTAACGTCGCAATTTGTTTAAAGAGCGTTAACTTTGAGAGAATCGCGGACAAAGTTGGCTAAACAATTTTTAACGTGATATGTGGCGCGACAATCATCTTCATTGTAACGGACGATCGCATCTAAGCTGGCGCGATCGCTAATCTTTAACCAACGATCGTACCAGTAAATTGCCTGCGCTCCATTTGCCTTGGTATCCCGCCATTCAAAGCCCAGCCAACGCGCAATTGATTTGAGAGTATAATTTTCTAAAGGCAAGGTTACACCCGTGGAGATTTCTTCATGAATATCCACAAAGCGATCGAGCAGAGGTTGCCACAAATCGTTAGATGTTTTGTAGCGTCCAGCTAATTGCCTGACAGCTTGCATTTCGTAATCGCAAAAATGGAAAATAGGGGCGGAAGGATAAGTCCAAGCTAAATCTAAGAATTGCTGCCAAACTGATGCCTCATCTTCCGGCTGTTCTGCCAAAAAAGCATAAAATTTTTCAGTTTTAGCTTCGCGATCGACAACCAGCACTCCTAAAAGATAATCTATATCTAGATCGGGCTCGGCTTCTATATCAAAATACAACTCAATCGGGGCAGTCGGTAAATTTATGAGTCGATCTGATTTGAAAATTACTCGATTTTCTAATACAGATTGCGCTTGCCTGATTAGCTGTTCCGCTACTTCGCTACCGAAAAGAGGTTCCAAAACGCTGAAGCTGGTATCTGCTAAACATTCCAATGTTGTCAAATTAAGCGTTTTCAAAATCTCGTAGCGACTGGGGGTAACTCCCGGTAGGAGCGAGAGGTGCTGCTGAGATTTGGCTACGCCGTGACAGTAGCTGTGCCATCCACAAATATTGCATTTTTGGCGACTGATAAAAATTTCTGGTGCTGACTCTTTAAGTAGCTGTTGAATGCAATCTGCTAAAATTAATTGCATTTGGGGAATGCGGATGTCTAGCTGCACGGAATACGGTCTTTTTCCGCGCAAAATTAGCCATGCAGTTTCGGGCATTGCCTCTTGTAGTTGGGCTAGGACTTGGGCGTGAAAAGCGGCGATAATTTGATAATCCAGTTTGGCACGTTTACCCAATTCAATATCGAGGGGAACGTAATGCCAATCGCCAAAACGAGATTGTCCGGGTTGTTTGATTAATAAATCGGGACGACTTAATAAGGTAAGAGGCGATTCGGGAATATTATTTGAAGGGAAATTTCCTCCACTCTCCCACTCTCCCACTCCCCCCATCGTGCCATCTAGCGTCGCGATCAGTACTCCTTTGCGGATGCGATCGACACCTTGCTGCATCAATGCTAATGTGGCTTGTGTACCAGCTTCCCAATCGCCCTTTGGGTATTCTGGCTGGTGATAAACCAGATCTGCTAAAACATTTTTTTGATGAGCGAAACGGTCTTGGATCAGTTTTAAATAGAAGTCGCTGGGAGGTTCCACCTGGGAGGGGTCTCCCCAGACATCGAGAAACGCCCGTCGGTGACAGCGTTGGTAGTGTAGCAGCAGTTCGGCAGTTACTAACATAACTTTACACTAGCAATAAATCTTGTTTGGGCTTACGCTTAACTGTGGTATTTCCCAATCTGCAATCCCCAATCCCCAGTTCTCAGATGATGACCGACGCGGTTTCAGTACAAACTTTGTTACAGCATCGCCAAAAATTCCCAGCTTTGGCAAATAAAGCTTATTTTAACTACGGCGGTCAAGGGCCCATGCCCCAAGCGGCGCTGGAGGCTATTTATCGATCGTATGAATACGTGCAGGGTATTGGGCCATTTTCTGAACAGGCATTAGCCTGGGTGCTGGACGAGGCGAATAAAACTAGGGAAGCGATCGCGTTTGAATTAGCTGTCCCACCGGAAACGATTTCTATCACCGAGGATGTGACGGTAGGTTGCAATATTGTGTTATGGGGTATAGATTGGAAAAAAGGCGATCGCTTACTTATTTCTGATTGCGAACATCCCGGTATTGTGGCGACTGTGGGGGAAATTCAGCGCCGTTTTGGCATCGAAGTTGATGTTTGCGATTTGATGTCAACTTTAAATGAAGGAGATCCGATCGCAGCGATTAACCAACATCTTTATCCCGACACGCGCTTAGCGGTGTTGAGTCATATTCTCTGGAACAACGGTCAAGTTTTACCCCTAGCTGAAATTGTCAAAGCTTGCCAGCAAAATTCTACAAAATTACTGATAGATGCCGCTCAATCTGTTGGATTGCTGCCCGTAAATCTGACAGAATTGGGAGTAGATTTCTATGCCTTCACAGGTCACAAATGGTGGTGTGGCCCAGAAGGGGTGGGCGGTCTTTACGTGCGACCGGAAGCTTCAGAAAGTTTGCATCCCACTTTTATTGGCTGGCGCAGTCTGCAATACAGCAAAGCGGGAATAAGTTGGCAACCGGATGGACGGCGATTTGAAGTTGCGACATCTGCCTATCCGCTTTATGCTGGACTCAGAGCTGCGATCTCCGCTCATCAGCAATGGGGTTCTCAGTCAGAACGCTATCAACAAATTCTCTCTTTGAGTAAGTATCTTTGGCAACAACTATCTCAGCTTCCTAACATTACTTGCCTGCGGAAATCTCCCCCAGCATCCGGACTCGTTTCTTTTCAATTTACTGATGGTAGTTCCCATCGCCAGCTAGTGCTATTTTTGGAATCTCAAGGTGTTCTCCTCCGCACTATTCATCAACCCGATTGTGTGCGTGCTTGTGTCCACTACTTCACCACAACAGATGAGATCGATCGGCTCATCAAATTCGTTTCTAAATTTCAGATCGCACATTGAAAAAAGCACCAAACAAACACAAAAATCTTATTGCTTTTTCCGATTTGTATGTTATCCTAAGAAAATGGGAATCCGTGCGCTCATATATACTCGGTTTTCAAACATCAAAAATCATCGCTCGCGACAAATCAAACACCTTATATATACTCAAAAAGAGTAGGTTGGGTTGAACTACCGTCAAACCTAACTATCCTGGTAACTGGGTTGGGTTTCGTGACCTCAACCCAACCTACCGAGCGAGTAAATTGCGATCGAACATTGCCAAAATAACCCGCCAGACACAAAAATTTTTGCCAAATTCTCTTGCGATTTGAGATTTGTATGGTATCCTAAGAGAATGGGAATCCGTGCGCTCATATATACTCGTTTCCCAAACATCAAAAATCATCGCTCACAACAAATCAAACACCTCTCCTAGATAACAAATGCCTTGGGTTTGGCGACATCAACCCAACCTACCGAGCTTTTGACTTTTGACTTTTGACTTTTGACTTTTGACTTTTGACTTTTGACTTTTGACTTTTGACTTTTGACTTTTGACTTTTGAAGTTATATGTCTAAAAGACCGACTTTATACATTGCCATCACCAATCATGGATTCGGTCATGCAGTGCGTGCAGCATCTGTCGCCGCCGAAATTCAGCGCTTAAATCCAGAAGTGTTATTAATTATGGTGACAACAGCACCGCGATGGTTGCTGGAGTCCTATATTCCAGGAGATTTTATTCATCGTCCTCGCGGTTTTGATGTGGGAGTCATCCAGTCAGATAGCTTGAATATGGATAAAGCAGCTACACTGGAAAAACTGCGGGAAATTATCAAAAAGCAGCAATCTATAGTGGCGACAGAAGCTAGTTTTATTCGCCAAAACCGAGTCAGCTTAATGCTGGCAGATATTCCACCTTTGGCAGCGGTTATTGCCAAAGCTGCTGGGATACCATGTTGGATGATGAGCAATTTTGGTTGGGATTTTATCTATGGTGATTGGGGTGGAGAATTTATTGAAATAGCTGATTGGATTGGCGAATGTTTTAGTAAGTGCGATCGCTTATTTCGCCTACCTCTTCACGAACCGATGAGTGCCTTTCCAGTTATCGATGATGTGGGTTTGACTGGCGGTTCGCCCCGATACAATTTAGACGAACTACGCACTCGCTTTAATATAACTACATCGCCAGAAAAAACGATTCTGTTCACATTTGGCGGTTTGGGTTTACAACAAATTCCTTACGAAAACGTACTCAAATTTCCCGACTGGCAATTTATCAGTTTCGATCGCGATCTACCCGATTTTCCTAATTTACTGCCAATTGACGGTGGCGAGTGCCGTCCGGTCGATGTGATGCCTTTATGCGGACGGGTAATTTCCAAACCCGGATACAGCACCTTTTCCGAAGCTTTGCGACTTGATGTTCCGATTGTTACCCTAACGCGAGAAGGTTTTGCCGAATCGCCTTTACTCATAGAAGGAATTCAAAATTACGGTTATCATCAAATTATCAGCCCAACTGAGTTTTTTGAGGGCGGTTGGGGATTTCTGCACGAACCGCTAAAACCGCCCCGTCAAACTCAGTCGTTACCGAAAGATGGCACCGAAGCGATCGCACAAGAAATTGTCAACTATTTGCAAAATAATTAATTTCCCAAACTATGGCTTGTCACCAACAATTACTTACCATTAAAACAGCAGGTAAATCTTTGTGCAACATTACTGCTAAAGTGGAAAATATAGTTGCTGAATCGGGTATAAAAACTGGCCTTTGTACATTGTTTTTGCGCCACACTTCTGCTAGTTTAGTGATTCAAGAAAATGCCGATCCGGATGTTCTGCTAGATTTGGAAAAATTCTTTGCTAAGCTGGTACCGGAGGATAGTCAGCGCTACATCCACAATGCTGAGGGGCCTGATGATATGCCCGCCCACATTCGGACAGTCCTTACCAAAACATCTGAACAAATACCTATTTCTCAAGGCGAATTGGTGCTGGGTACTTGGCAGGGAATTTACATTTGGGAACATCGCCAGCGCGGTCATATTCGGGAAGTATTTATACACATCACGGGGGACTGAGATAGTATATAAATCAACTTGAAAGCAGATAGCTGATGCGATCGGCTAAATTCTTTGTTTGTTTGAATTTTTCACTAAAGTATATATAAAGCCATCTTAATTATAACAGCATAAAGTTTTTGTGTTGTTTTATTGACAATCTACCTGGGTAGCCTCTGAAGAGATTTTTGTAAAAAAAAATTAATATTGCAGATTTATAAAAGAAAGGGTATTAATGGTAGCAGCATAGCTAACTCTTGTAGTTGCTGACGATCGAGCTTTATGTTGCTATTTTTTAGAAAAATGGGAAAAATATAAACACAGTCAGATTCGTCAGAGGTAACCAAGCTAAAAATAAAGTATTAAGAAATTTGTATAAGTGCATAGTTTTGTATAGGTTTTGAAAAAAATATTGCTCTAAATATTGAACTAGATTTATGAGGTAAAAAAATGATTCTTAAAAATGCAAAATTAGAGAAGTTAGGCGAGTACAAACGGATAGAAACAAAGGTATCTGGGAATTTTTTCCGGCATTTAGTTTGTATATTCGATAAAAACGGCTATTTCCAGCACGTCAATACCAGATGGGAAAAAACGCTGGGTTTTAGGAGGGAAGAACTGTTGGGAAAAGCAGCGATCGAATTTGTCCACCCCGAAGATCGAGAAGCGACCCTAGCGGCAGCAAAAAAGCTCTCAAAAGGCGTCAATACCATCTATTTTGAAAATCGCTACCGCTGCAAAGATGGCAGTTATAAGTGGCTGATGTGGACGGGAGCCGAGTTGACAGCAGATGGTTCGGCGTATGCAATAGCTTACGACATCAGCGATCGCAAGCACATAGAGAAAGCGCTGCGGGAGAGCGAAGAACGCTACCAAACATTAACAGAAGTATCTCCAGTCGGAATATTCCACACCGATGCTGAGGGACGCTACCTATACGTCAACGATCGAATGCAGGAGATCGCAGGACTAACTCCCAGAGAGGCGCTGGGACAGGGTTGGTTAAAAGCTATACATCCGGAAGATCGCGATCGCGTTTTGCAACAGTGGCAGCAAGCTGTAAAAGCCGAGTTGCCGTTTAGCTCAGAATACCGTTTTCAGCATTCCGACGGTACAACAATCTGGGTATTCGGTCAAGCAGCTGTGCAGCAAAATAGCACCCATCAGATTAAGGGTTATATAGGAACAACCACCGACATCAGCGATCGCAAGCGAACTGAAGAAGCACTGCGGGAAAGCGAACAACGGCTACAAGCTATCCTCGATAATTCTCCCGCAGTCATCTTCGCCAAAGACACTCAAGGGCGATATATTTTCTCTAACCAACGGCATGAAAAGTTATTTGGAGTAAGTCGAAAACACATCGAAGGTAAGACCGACTACGATATTTTACCCCGCGATATCGCCGATAGATTTCGCGAGAGCGATCGCAAGGTACTCGAAACTGGAACTCCTCTAGAATGGGAAGAACTCGTTCCTCAACAAGATGGCATACATACTTACATTGCCAGCATGTTTCCTCTGTACGACGCTACAGGAGTTCTCTACGCAGTCTGCGGCGTCGCCACCGATATAACAGAACGCAAACGAGCCGAACAAGAGCGTTTGGAATTAGCCGATCGCATTCAATTACTTCTAGAATCAACAGGCGAAGGTATCTACGCAATCGATTTAGAAGGAAGCTGTACCTTAATTAACAAAGCAGCAGCAGAGATGCTGGGATATAAACCCGAAGAACTTTTGGGTAAAGATATGCACGAGTTAATCCACCACACTCACAGCGATGGCTCCGCATATCCCAGTTCTGAATGTCCCATCTTTTGTGCTTTTTACAAAAGAATCGGTTGCCGCGTGGATAACGAAGTTTTTTGGCGGCGGGACGGCACAGCTTTTCCTGTCGAATATTCCTCCTATCCAATCCTAGATGGAGAAGCAATCAAAGGTGCTGTGATAGTTTTCATCGATATCACAGAAAGAAAACAAGCACAGGCAGAACTGTACAAAACACAAAAACGATGGGAACATCTTGTGAATGCAAGTCCGGCAGTCATCTACAGTTGCAAAGCTAATGACGATTTTGGCGCTACCTTTGTCAGTCAAAATGTTACAATGCAGATGGGCTACGCACCGAAAGATTTTTTAGAAGATTCCCACTTCTGGCTAAGTCATATTCATCCAGAAGATGCCCCTCGCGTATTGGAGGGGATGTCGCATTTGTTTGAGCGGGATTATGACTGCAATGAATACCGCTTCCTCCACAAAGATGGCACTTACCGATGGATGCACGATGAAGTGAGAGCGATCCGAGACAATGAGGGGAATCTGCTGGAGTTAATCGGTTTCTGGCAAGAAATTACCGATCGCAAACAAGCAGAGCTAGCTCTCAAACAGCTTAACGAAACTTTAGAAAGTCGCGTGCAAGAGCGCACTGCTGAATTAAGGAATGTGATTCGGCAGTTGGAGGCAGAAATAGTCGATCGCCAGCGAGTACAAGAAGCACTGGAAACAGCAAAAAAAGATGTCGAGATTGGCAATAACCTCTTAAATTCCGTTATTGAAGGCACAGCAAATCCTATTTTTGTCAAGGATATTGAAGGTCGTTATGTGATGATCAACTCTGCCGGGGCTAGCGTTTTCGGAAGAACTATAGAAGAAATAATTGGCAAGAAAGATCTTGAGTTGCTCCCGCCTAAAATAGCACGTAAACTCATCCAAACAGATAGACGCATTATCGCATCCGGTAAAACGGAGAGATTAGAGGAAGTTTTAGTAGTTAACGGCATTACCAGAACTTATTTTTCGACAAAATGCCCTTACCCTAACCCAGAAGGAAAAATCGTCGGGATTATTGGCGTGACGCAGGACATTACCGATCGCAAGCTCTCAGAGGAAAAACTCCGCCAAACTACAGCAGAATTGAAGGCAGTTTTTAAGGCTCTTCCCGATATATATTTCCGGCTTGCTAGCGATGGCACAATTTTAGATTATATGGCCGGACAGTCACAGCATCTTTACGCGCCACCACAAGTTTTTCTCGGAAAACGGATGGACGAGGTTTTACCAGCACAAATTGGACAAAAATTACAAGACGCAATAGCTGAATTACAGCAAACTCGCTCCTTAGTTACGATTGAGTATTCTTTACCGATGCCGCAAGGAGAATGCTTTTACGAAGCAAGGCTATCGCCATTACTCGAAGATGGAACGATTGTAATTGTTCGGGATATTAGCGCTCGCAAACGCTCGGAGGAAGCCCTGCGGCGCAGCGAAGAACTGTACAGCACCCTCGCCCGGAATTTTCCCAACGGTTCGGTAGCTTTATTTGACCGCGATTTGCGCTACTTACTGGCGGACGGAACCGAACTAGGGGCGATCGGACTTTCAAAAGAGTTAATGGAAGGTAAGACGCTTTGGGAGGTATGGCCACCGGAAATCTGGTCTAGCATTGAGTCGATATATCGAGCGGCACTTGCTGGCACTAAGACAGTTTCTGAAATGCCTTATGGCGATAGAACCTATTTGTTGCAAATTTTACCAGTTACCAATCAGGAGGGAGAAATCTTCGCAGGCATGGTTTTAGTCCAAAATATCACCGATCGCAAGGTCGCAGAAGAAGCGTTGCGGCAATCGGAAGAGCGATTCAGGCAACTTTACACCCAAGCCCAACATTCCACTCAACAAGCTGAGGAAAAAGCCTACCAGCTAGAACAAACTTTGCACCAATTAAAACAAACTCAAGCCCAGCTAGTTCAAAGCGAAAAAATGTCCAGTTTGGGACAAATGGTAGCCGGTGTCGCTCACGAAATCAACAACCCGGTCAACTTTATTTACGGCAATCTCACTCATGCCGATCGGTATATCCAAGACTTGTTAAACTTGTTACACTTTTACCATCAGCACTATCCCATTCCACCAGCAGAAATTCAAGCATTGGCAGAAGAGATCGACCTCGACTTTTTGCTGGAAGACCTCCCCAAAATCCTCAATTCTATGAAAATAGGAGCCAATCGCATCCGCGAAATTGTGCTGAGTTTGCGAAATTTCTCCCGTCTCGACGAAGCCGACATGAAAACGGTGGATATCCACGAGGGAATCGAGAATACACTGCTAATCTTACACAATCGCTTGAAAGCGAAACCAAATTATCCTCCCATAGAAGTAGTTAAAGTTTACGGCAATTTGCCCCCAGTAGAATGCTATGCTGGTCAACTGAATCAGGTGTTTATGAATATCCTCAATAACGCCATTGACGCTCTGGAAAATCAACCCGCACCTCGAAAGATCGAGATTCGCACTGAAATCGTCACCACTCAGAAGTTGGCGACTGATGACACAAAACAACGCATACTCGATCGAGTAGCCATTAGAGTTCGGGACAATGGCCCTGGTATGACAGAAGCCGTCAAAGCTCGTTTATTTGACCCGTTCTTCACTACCAAACCCGTAGGCAAAGGTACCGGTTTGGGTTTATCCATTAGCTATCAAATTGTGGTAGAAAAACACGGTGGAGTATTAAACTGTCTTTCGGAACTAGGACAAGGCTCGGAGTTCAGCATTGAAATCCCCGTAGCGCAAAATAAAGGCTAAATTAGGAAAGGCACAGGGGCTGAATATCTGAGCAATTCATTAACTCAAAAGTCAAAAACTATGGCGAACCAAATTGGAAAAATGGCAAATATAAAACCCCAAAAATTTAATTTATTTCTTTTGCTTTTGACTTTTGACTTTTTACTTTTAACTTCCCTAGCAGCACCTGCTGTAGCAGTCGATCGCTTGAGGTTGCGCCTTGGCCCGTTCGAGCAGTCGGTCAGAGTAGCAGATTTAGATCGGTTTGCCAAAACGGGAGAGTTATCTGCTGCTTTGAAACCTTTCTCTTTTCTGCTGACTTCCAGCGTGCGAGAAGCTTTTTCTCAACGTTTGCAACTCGACCCCAACCTAACAGATAAATTTATCGAAAATTGGTTGCGATCGCCCATGTCAGAGCAGTTGCTCACAGCTTTGAAACGCGCTATACCCGACTTCAGTATCGCGCAAATTCAAGCTGCCATCGCCGTAGCAGCACGACAAGCAAACGGTATCACCTTAATCGGAATTCTGCGATCGCTACCTGGTGAAACCGTGACCGTAGATGCGACTGAGGCGATCGCTGTCGCCCTTCAGTTTAACCCCTCCTATTGGCAAAGCCACGCTCTAGGCCCTTTATTAGAACGGGAACTAACTGTCGAAACCTCCCGCTTTCGCGCATCTGTTGACCCAGCTGCCCCAGGTGAAGAGCGCGTCATCAAAAAAACCCTAACTTTTGAAGATCGACAACGCGATCGCACCATTCCTGTAGATATTTATTACAGCGATAATTCCGCTGGTTCTCTCGTCGTAATGTCTCACGGCTTTGGTGCCGATCGCACCTTTTTAGAATATTTGGCTCGTCACTTAGCTTCGCACGGAATCGTGGTAGCATCGATCGAGCATCCCGGTAGCAACTATACTTCCGTATCGAGAGCATCTGTGAGCGGTGAACCGAACAGTTTAATCCCACCCAGCGAATTTATCGATCGACCTAAAGATGTCAGCTTTTTGTTAGATGAACTGGCAAAAATGAACGAGAAACCAGGGGCGTTACAGGGCAAAATTAACACTCGACAAGTCACGGCGATCGGTCATTCTTTAGGAGGTTACACTGCTTTAGCTTTGGGTGGAGCCGAAGTTAATTTAGACTATTTGAAACAAGCTTGTAAATCTATGTTTGCTGTTGACTCAAATAGAAGTTCTGCAAATAGTAGAAACAGAGAAAATTTGTCTTTAAATGCTCCTTTACTCCCGTCTCCGGGTGAGTGGTTGCAGTGCGCTGCTGCCGATCTGCCCGATCGCAAACTGCAATTGCGGGACGATCGCATAGTTGCAGCGATCGCGCTCAACCCCCTCATCGGTCAACTGTTTGGCCCTTCTCGCCCCAGTCAGGGAAAGAGCGGATTGAAAAAGGTAGCAATTCCCACCATGATTTTAGCCAGCACTGAAGATGCTTTTACACCTGCGATCGCACATCAGCTGCAACCTTTTACCCAGCTTGGCGGTACTAAATATCTTTTAACCGCAATTGGCGCTACTCATTTAAGCGTTGGTAACCCAGGCAGTTACGGTAGAAATACTCTGCTGAGAGAGCGAATAGGAGAAGAAGCCGAACCGCTGCGTCAAGTGGTTAAAGGTGCGACGCTAGCTTTCATCAAACAGCTGACCCCGGAAGCAAAAAACTACGAACCGTTTTTAACACCAGCTTATGCCCAATCTCTCTCTACCTCGGAATTACCTTTGCGACTAAATGCAGAACTACCTGCGATTGTCTTTCAGTGGCTGAATTTAGCAGCTGTGTTGTAGGAAATTTTAAATTTGATCTTCAGGAAAGCGTCGGTTGGGTTAAGCTCTAGCAAAATCCAACCTAGAATTACTTTACCCTTTCTGTATCGGCTAATTTTAAAATCACCACTTTGGCCTTGAAATACTGATTTTTATTAGTTATATTAACAGAAACAAGGCTGGAATTTTAGCATAGATATTTTATTATATTAATTAGAAAAATTTGATTGTAAATTTTACTTTAGCTAAATACTTTTAGACTAGAACCAGGCCGATCGCTTGCGCTAGCAGGCGACGTCAATTTAACGGGGTGCGAAGTAGAGCCAGAAAATCTGGTTAAGGAAACCATGCAACTGAAAGAAGCTAACCCGGAATCGGTCAAATACTCAAACGAAGCAGTCGTCTGCCGCTACATTAACGAGCCAGAACAGATAGAAGATCGCCTGCGTCTGCTAGAGCAAGCGATCGACGCCTGTAGCGTCGGGGTGGTGATTAGCGACTGTTCCTTGCCAGATAGACCGATTATTTATTGCAATCGTGCATTTGAAAGGATCACCGGCTATTCCGCCGAAGAGGTAATCGGACGTAACTGTCGCTTTTTACAGGGTCAGGAAACCGATCCTGCTGCCTTGGCCCAAATTCGCGCTAGCATCAGCGAAGGGCGCGACTGTCAGGTAAACTTAAAGAATTACCGCAAAGATGGCACCACTTTTTGGAACGAGCTGACAATTTCACCAGTGCGGAATTCCGAAGGTCTGGTGACTCACTTTATCGGCGTGCAGAACGATATTACCTCCCGCAAGCAAGCTCAGGAAGAGCGCGATCGATTTTTTACCCTATCGCTGGATATGCTGTGCGTTGCGGGTTTCGACGGTTACTTCAAACAAGTCAATCCAGCTTGGGAAAAAACACTTGGTTTCAGCAAAGAAGAACTTCTAGCGAAACCTTTTATTGAATTTGTCCATCCTCACGATCGCGAAAGAAGTTTGCTTGAATTGGAGAAAATATCTCAAGGCTCTGATACAATTACCTTTGAAAATCGCTATCTTTGTAAAGATGGTTCTTATAAATGGTTATCCTGGAATGCTATTTCTATCCGCGAACAGGGATTGTGTTATGCTAATGCTCGCGATATAACCGATCGCAAACAGCTCGAGGCAGCACGCGAATCTACAGAAGCAGCGCTGAGAGCTGCTGAGGCAAAATTTCAAAAGCTGGTAGCCAATGTGCCGGGAGTTATCTATCAATTTCAATTGCGGCCAGATGGCTCATTCTGTTTTCCCTACATCAGCTCCGGTTTGAGAGAAATTTACGAACTCGAACCACAAGCAGTTCAAAACAACGCGCAGCTGATGTTTGCTACCGTTCCTCCAGAAGATCGAGAACACTTCAACGAGTTAATTGGTGTTTCTGCCCAACAGCTTCAACCTTGGCGCTGGGAGGGGCGCTGCATGACTCCATCGGGAAAAATTAAGTGGATACAAGGTGCTGCCCGTCCGGAAAAGTTAGCCAATGGGGAAATTCTTTGGGATGGATTGCTGATGGATATTAGCGATCGCAAAGAAGCGGAAGAAGCTTTACGTCGCTCCGAGGAAAAATTGCGCCAAAAAGCCTCCGAGCTGCAAGCAACTTTGCTCGAATTGCAAAGAACTCAAACC
Organism: Aerosakkonema funiforme FACHB-1375; assembly: GCF_014696265.1. GTDB lineage: Bacteria > Cyanobacteriota > Cyanobacteriia > Cyanobacteriales > Aerosakkonemataceae > Aerosakkonema > Aerosakkonema funiforme_A. The sequence continues at coordinate 21,856 of NZ_JACJPW010000080.1, forward strand.
CAATTGATTCAGAACGAAAAAATGTCCTCTTTGGGTCAGATGGTCGCCGGTGTCGCTCACGAAATTAATAATCCGGTTAGCTTTATTTATGGTAACCTTATCCCTGCTAGCGACTATCTGCAAGATTTGTTAGAGCTAATCGAACTTTATCAAAAACATTACCCCGAACCAGTACCGGCAATTCAGCAGTTAGCGGCAGCTATTGACCTCGACTTTTTGACTGGGGATTTGCCCAAAATGCTCGGTTCGATGAAAGTGGGGGCAGAACGCATTCGCGAGATTGTCCTTAGCTTACGGAATTTTTCTCGCTTAGATGAAGCAGAAATGAAGCCAGTCGATCTTCACGAAGGTCTCGATAGTACCTTGTTAATATTGCAGCATCGACTGCATTCTCAGACAGTAACTTGGGAAAAAAACAGCCGACATTCCGGTATTGAGATAATTAAAGAATACGGCAACCTGCCTTTAGTGGAGTGTTATGCTGGGCAAATAAATCAGGTATTTATGAATATTATCGGCAATGCGATTGACTCTTTGGAGTCACGCTTCGCGATCGACGCCCTTGAAGAAGCAGAAGAACAGGGGGAAAAAAGGGCACGACTGAGTAAATTTTCTTCTACGCCTTTGATCCGTATTCGCACTTACCTCTCCTCTGATACCTGCCGCGCTGTGATTCGCATTTCTGATAATGGTCTCGGCATGACGGAAGATGTCAAAATGCGTTTGTTCGATCCGTTTTTCACGACTAAACCTGTCGGTAAAGGTACTGGTTTGGGCTTGGCGATCGCCTATCAAATTGTTGTCGAAAAACATGGAGGTGTTTTAAAGTGTATTTCCACACCAGGGTCAGGAGCCGAATTCTGCATTGAAATTCCCATTTGCCAATAGCTGCTTTCCCAGATAACTTGGCAAAAGTTGAGCAGGAGAAATTGTTTATGGAAGCGATATTCGCCGCCCTTGCCTTACTGACGATCGGTTACTTAATAGGTTCGGTCAAAATCATCAATCAAGGATATGAAGCTTTGGTAGAGCGCTTGGGCAAATACATTGCTACGCTGAAACCGGGTGTTAATTTTATAGTTCCTTTCCTCGACACTATAGTTTGGGAAGAGACAACACGCGAGCGAGTTCTGGATATTCCTCCCCAGGAAGCAATTACTAAAGATAATGTTTCTCTCAAAGCCGATGCTGTTGTGTATTGGCGGATTTTGGATTTGAAAAGAGCTTATTACGCTATTGATAATGTTGAGGAGGCGATTCAAAACTTAGTTTTGACGATGTTGCGGTCTGAAATCGGTCAGATGGAATTAAACGAGACTTTTTCTGGGAGAAAGGAAATTAATCAGGCACTGTTGCAGGAATTGGACGAAGCAACAGAACCTTGGGGTGTCAAGGTTACTCGCGTGGAAATTCGCGATATTATACCAGCGCCAAAGGTTCTGGAATCGATGCAACAAGAGAAAGCTGCTGAGATCAAAAAACACGCCGCTATTTTAGAGGCTGAGGCTACTTTGGAATATATGAAACGACTTTCGGAAGCTTTGCGATCGCAACCTAACAGTAAGGAAGTTTTGCAGTTTTTGTTAGCCCAAAGATTTGTCGATGCTAACTTTAGACTGGGTGAAAGTCCTAATTCCAAAATTCTGTTTATGGACCCGAAAGCGATGACAGAAGCGCTAGCAGAGTTGCTAAATTCTCACAATGAAAATGAGGAGGGAAAACAGAAATAGCGCGTCGGGAAGTCAAAAGTCAAAAGTCAAAAGTCAAAAAAGACATAAAAAATTCAATCCAAAATCCAAAATCCAAAATCTAAAATCGAAAGATGGCATCGGCGACGCGACAAACATCTCGCATTTCTTTAACATCGTGAACGCGCAGAATGTCAGCACCAAAGGCAATCGCACCGCAACAAGCTGCACCGGTTCCCCATACTCTCTGTTTGGGGTCTGGTCGATCGAGAATATGTCCGATAAAGCTTTTGCGGGATGGCCCCACTAAAATCGGGCAGCCCAGAGCGCGAAATTCGGCTAATCTTCGCAAAATTTCTATGTTTTGCTGATAAGTTTTAGCAAAGCCAATACCCGGATCGATGATAATTTTTTCTCGCTTAATTCCAGCTGCGATCGCATCTGCAATTCGACTTGCCAAAAACTCGTAAATTTCCCCAATCAAATCTCGATAATCAGTCATCTGCTGCATAGTTTGCGGCGTACCCCGAATGTGCATCAATATAATTGGAACGCCCAATTGTGCTACTGTCGGCAACATTTCTGGGTCGAAAGTCGCAGCAGAAATATCATTAATTATATTTGCACCAGCTGCAACAGCAGCCTTTGCTACAGCTGCTTTTGTAGTATCGACAGAAATCGGTATTGTGGGATGAGCATCTTGCCCGTCCCGTAACCTTTGCACGATCGGCACCACTCTGTCAAGTTCTTCTTGTAAGGATATTTCAGCAGAGCCAGGGCGAGTTGATTGACCGCCGATATCGAGAATATCGGCACCAGCTGCTATTAAATATCGAGCTTGTGCCAAAGCATCTGCAAGAGTATCGAACTCTCCCCCATCGCTAAAGCTATCTGGCGTCACATTGAGAACGCCCATCAGATATGTACGATCGCCCCAATTGAACATAGTTTAAAAGTCAAAAGTCAAAAGTCAAAAGTCAAAAGTCAAAAGTCAAAAGCCATGACAAATGACTAATGACCGAAAAAGAGGGGTTTCAAGCCTCCCATTTCAAGGGGAATAATCAAAAAAATTTTCTGAATATTGTAGAGACTTTTTATGAAACTTCTCTACAATATTCAAGCCGGAGCAAATCCAAAATCCAAAATCCGGTGACCGAGATGAATGGTACTGAGATAAACTGAATCTAGATCCCCGACTTTTTGGAAAAGTCGGGGATCTGGGCAGCAAGTTTTGCTTTTTGTCAGCGCCATGCGAGCAAAGACAATTATTTGTAATTAACAATGCGAGCAAAACTTGCAGGTTGCAAACTCGCACCTCCGACAAGAACGCCATCGATGTCTGACTGAACCATAATTTCATCGATGTTCTCCGGCTTGACAGAACCGCCATATTGAATGGGAACATCGGGATTAGTTAGCTGGCTGCGAATCAAGCCGATCACGCGATTGGCTTCTTTTGTCTCGCAGGTGTCGCCGGTGCCGATCGCCCAAATGGGTTCGTAGGCGATGACGAGATTGTGTTGATCTACACCAATCAAATCTTTTTCCAACTGACCGACGATCAGGGATTCGGTTTCGCCCGCGTCTCGTTGTTGCTTGCTTTCGCCCACGCAGAGAATGGGAGTAAGACCGTGACTCTGCGCTGCTAGGAGCCGTTTGTTGACAGTTTCATCGGTTTCGCCAAAGTATTGACGCCGTTCGCTGTGACCGATGATGACGTAACGCACTCCAATTTCAACGAGCATCGGGGCGGCAATTTCCCCTGTGTAGGCTCCCGCATCTTCCCAATGGACATTTTGGGCACCCAGCTGCACGCGGCTACCGTGCAAACTTTTGGATATGATGCCCAAGTCGGTGAAGGGAGCGCACAGCACAATTTCCCGTTCTTCCGGGGTTTCTTCCAAGCTTGACATAAATCCTTGCAAGAACTCCAGGGCTTCTGCCTGGGTCTTGTACATTTTCCAGTTGCCAGCGATGACGATTTTTCGCACGGGTACTCTGAAGAGACGAACAATAAACGTAAAAAACAGTTTAAGGCTTTTGGGCGATCGTTTTACGTCTGTGTCCTCAGATCGGCCTCAGACTTGAGTTATAGAGCGATAGAATGAGGAGGGCCTCCTAAGAACTTTAGGTTTCCACAGCAAATTCTTCTGGGTCAACTCCCCAATTTACCCAAGCGATTTTCTGACAACTAATTGGAAATCATACTTGGTAATAGGTAATTGATAATTGTTTTTTTACCCGTTACCCATTACCCAAGTTGGAATTAACAGACCCTGAAAAGCATCGCAATTAGCTGCTAGCTAATTCCCGATCTCGCCTCAAGTTACTTCTTATTCACACCACTGTTAGCACGAGCTGCGGCTGCTTCATCCGGATGAATTCCCAAGCGTGTGAGATTGATGCGTCCCTTGCTGTCAATTTCGCGCACTTTGACAATCACTTCATCGCCTACTGCCACTTCATCTTCCACTTTACCGACGCGGTAATCTGCCAGTTGGGAAATGTGAATCATTCCTTCCTTGCCGGGGAGAAACTCGACAAAGGCTCCGATCGGGATAATGCGAGTAACGCGACCGGCGTAGACATCACCTTCGTTCAGCTTGCGCGTCATGTTAAAGATAATGCTGCGGGCTCGTTCCGCCTTATCTACATCTATGGCAGAAATAGTCACCGTACCATCATCTTCGATGTCAATTTTGGCTCCGGTTTCTTCGGTAATACCTTTGATTGTCTTACCACCAGGCCCGATCACGATACCGATCAAATCTGGATCGATCTTAACGGTGAGCAGACGTGGGGCAAAAGGCGACATTTCGGTGCGCGGTTTTTCCAGCGCCGCCAGCATTTTTTCCAAGATATGCAGCCGCGCCGGACGAGCTTGATTGATGGCTTTGGCGATCGTATCCATAGATAGACCGTTGATTTTCATATCCATCTGCAAAGCGGTGACGCCGCTATCGGTGCCCGCTACTTTGAAGTCCATGTCGCCCAAGAAATCTTCGATACCTTGAATATCCGTGAGAATGCGGACTTCATCGCCTTCTTTAATTAAGCCCATTGCGGCACCACTGACCGGTTTGGTGATGGGAACGCCAGCATCCATTAAAGCTAGGGTGGAACCGCAAACGGAACCCATTGAGGTGGAACCGTTGGAGGATAAGACTTCCGACACTACACGGATGACGTAGGGGAATTGCTCTTTCGGCGGCAATACCGGCACCAGTGCCCGTTCTGCCAAAGCACCGTGACCGATTTCGCGGCGTCCGGGGGCACGTAACGGCTTGGTTTCTCCCACTGAGTAGGGGGGGAAGTTGTAGTGGTGCAGGTAACGCTTGGCATCTTCTGGGTGCAAGTCATCTGCCATTTCTTGGGCATCGCCGGGAGTTCCCAAGGTGACGGCGGATAAAACTTGGGTTTGTCCTCTGTTAAATAAGCCGCTGCCGTGGACTCGTCGAGGTAGCAATCCGACGCGACAGGAGACGGGTCGTACTTCGTCGAGTTTGCGACCGTCAACGCGGACACCATCTTCGACGATCTGACGGCGCATCAATTGTTTGGTGATATCTTTGAAGACGTTGCCCAGGGCTTTGCTTTCCGTGGCTGTGATGACGCGCAGCGGGTCTTCTTCTGGGAGTTCTGCGATCGCAGTTTCTACACTTGCTTTGATTTCATCAAGTGCCAGGTCGCGAGCTGATTTGTCCAACTCGAATTGAGATAGGATGTTTTTGATCGGTTCCCTGACGCGATCGCGAATAAAGTTTTCCAGTGTTGGGTCTACTTCCGGTGATGCTTCTTGCGTCAATTCGATGCCCAATTCTTTGATCAATTCTTGCTGGGCTGCAATCAGATCCCTGACTGCTTCGTAGCCGAAGTCGATCGCTTCTATTATGTCAGCTTCGGGCAATTCGTTTGCCCCCGCTTCTACCATGATTACGCCTTCTGGAGACCCTGCTACCACCAAGTCCAAATCTCCAGCTTCCATCTCTGCGTAGGTGGGATTAATAATAAAGTCATCTCCTACCAATCCCACGCGCACCGCTGCCATTGGCCCGTTAAACGGTATCTTTGCCAACAGCACCGCTACGGAAGCGCCAGTCACAGCCAGCACATCGGGCGGTACTTGTTCATCCATAGATAATGTTGTGGCTACAATTTGGATGTCATCTCGCAGCCAACTAGGAAATAGAGGACGTAGGGGGCGATCGATCAGACGGCTTGTGAGAACTACTTTTTCTGGCGGACGACCTTCCCGTCGCAAGAAACCGCCTGGAATTCTACCCGCAGCATACATTCTTTCTTCGTAATCTACCAATAAAGGGAGAAAATCTATATTTTCTCTTGCTTTTGAGCGGGTAGCAGTTACTAATACGCTGGTATCCCCGGATTGAATTAATACCGAACCATCGGCCTGTTGTGCAAGGAGGCCAACCTTTAGTCTAATATCCCTTCCGTCAAAGGATATTGATTTGTCTATCTCTACCATTCGGTCCTGCTCTATCACAATTCTTTATCTGTGGCAATCCTAGCACTGATACACCAGTGCTGTTCTCAGACTTTCTAGGGCTTGGGGCGATGTGAGGGGCTTAGGAGTTCGAGAAACCGGATTTTTGACAAAAACTCGGTTTCTGGCCAAGGCAACCCCGAATTGCATCAATTTGGCGCACTACTAGACAAGCCATTCGGTGAATGCCCCTAATAGTCTGGAATTAACGATTATCCCACAAATTGAGGCAGTAAAACTTCTCGCTGGGCGTCGGGTGTCGGGGCTGGGGGAAGAAGGGCTGACAAATCTTGCGTTTGCTGGAATTAAGAACGTCTTTTATTTTTCAGCCTAAATCAGCGCATAGGTTTGCGGAGCGTCACTCTGGGGCAATTTTCTTTATCCGCTAACCCGCCTACAGACGATCGCGCCAAGGTCGCCAGCTAGGTTGTACAATAAATTCATTGCACAACTCTTTCTCTTGGAGATAATTTTAACTTTCCATAATGTTGAGAAACACTGTCTTCTCATCCTTTTTTCCCAAAACTCTATGCGAGCGAAATTTGTTAATAAATAATGGTAAATACTTGCAATTTACAAAAATTCGCCATAAATCTCAGCTTTAAGTATTAAATTTGTCATTAAAAATAAGCAATTAACAATTGCTAACATCGTTCAACTAAGGGAATAACTGAGCAGTTTATAAATGGCAGTTTTACACGGTAACTGGTTACCTCAAACTCAGGGTGGTTATCTATTTATTTGGGGAGAAACTTGGCGCAGAATCGCGGCTGAGGCTTCTTCTCAACTTAGCGGAGTATCGCTTCATCCATTGGCGATGACTCCAGACGAGCTGACCGCCTACTTGAAATCTTTACCGCATCTGGGCGGTGTCTTGCCGGTTGATGCTCTTGTTAAAGAAGAAACTTCCCCTAAAAAAGGTAGAGGCGCTAAAAGGCAGAGCCAAGAAACGATCGCAGAAAACAGAAATCATCTTTCATCTTCGTGGCGCAAGCACTCGCAACTTTTGGCATTACCCACTCATATTCCCGAAGATAATCAAGGCGCAATTTACCCCGTACATTCTGCCACCGAAGTCTCAGAAACTACAAATGAGGGAACAGCCCTTTTGTATCCTTGGCAAGTCGAAGGGTTTTGCTTGAACGAACGAGAAGCGATCGCATTTTTAACTGCTCTCCCTCTCGGTTCCGTCAACGAATCAGACTCTTTTTTGGGCAGAGATTTGCGGTTTTGGTCGCATATCGCCCGTTGGAGTATCGATTTACTGGCAAGGTGTAAATTTTTACCAGGAATAAACAGAAATGATAACTCTGCCGTTGCTAGCTGGCAACCCGTTCTCGATAGTGCTGCCGATCGCGCTCGTTTGCAAAAGTTTGCTCAGGAAATGCCAGCCGCTTGTCGCACATATCAAAATAGCAGAGAAAGTGGAGAATCGATCGCTGTTAACCTACCCGCAGAACCGAGAGAACTGCTGCTAGCATTTTTGAGCAGCACCATTGACTCGCAACTGCGAACTGCGATCGAGACGAATTCACCACCGGATACAGAACCGCTGCTGAAAGAGTGGCTGCAAGCATTGGGAAGCGAATCTGCCACCCTGACAGCAGAAGCTCAAGCAACAGAACGCCTGCAAGCAACTCTCAACGCTTGGACTGCGCCGCTGCAACCATTCTTGGCCGGTCAGAGTTTATTTAACACCTGCTTTAAGGTTCTTCCACCAGCATCAGCGTCGAAAGATTGGACGTTGGAATATTGTTTGCAAGCAGTTGACGACCCAGAATTTTTAGTAGATGCGACAACGATTTGGAGTAACCCAGTCGAACGTCTGACTTTCCAAGGAAGGACAATAGAATTACCTCAAGAAACTTTACTCAGCGGTTTGGGATTAGCTTCTCGGTTATTGCCAATTATCGAACCAAGTTTGGAAACTCCTTCTCCCCATTCTTGTCGCCTCAACCCATTACAAGCTTACGAATTTATCAAAAATGGTGCTTGGCGTTTTCAAGATAGCGGATTGGGAGTAGTTTTACCGCCCAGTTTAACAAATCGGGAAGGTTGGGCAAGTCGTTTGGGATTGAGCATCAGCGCACAAAGTCCCGACATTAAAAAGAGCGATCGTTTGAGTTTGCAAAGTCTGCTGAATTTCAAATGGGAATTATCTATTGGCGGACAAAGACTGAGCAAAAAAGAATTTGACAAGTTAGTAGCCCTCAATACTCCCTTGGTGGAAATCAACGGGGAATGGGTAGAATTGCGACCTCAAGATATTAAGGCAGCGCAAACATTTTTTGCATCTAGAAAAGAGCAAATGTCTCTATCGCTGGAAGATGCTTTGCGCCTCAGCAGTGGCGATTCTCAGACAATTGAAAAACTGCCAGTCGTCAGTTTTGAGGCATCGGGGGCGCTACAGGAATTGATATCAACTTTAACCGGAAGTAAAAAAGTTGAGGCGATCGATCCTCCCTCTAGCTTTAAAGGAGAATTGCGTCCTTATCAAGCATTAGGTGCTGGTTGGTTAGCATTCTTGGAACGCTGGGGTTTGGGTGCGTGTCTGGCGGATGATATGGGCCTTGGAAAAACCGTAGAGCTTATAGCATTTTTATTATATTTACAAGCAAAAGATGCACTGGAAAAACCAACGCTGATAGTCTGTCCGACTTCTGTTTTAGGTAACTGGGAACGGGAAGTCAAGAAATTTGGCCCGACGTTAAAAGTTTTGGTACATCACGGCGATAAACGCGCAAAAGGAAAAGCGTTTGCTAAAGCTGTTCAGGATAGAGATTTGGTAGTCACCAGTTATGCGCTAGCTTTTCGAGATGCTAAAGATTTGCAAAGCGTTGCTTGGCAAGGTGTGATTTTAGATGAAGCTCAAAATATCAAAAATTCGGAGGCGAAACAATCGCAAGCAGTCCGCCAGTTGAACGCTTCATTTAGGATCGCGCTGACAGGAACGCCAGTAGAAAATAGGCTGCAAGAACTGTGGTCAATCTTGGATTTTCTCAATCCTGGCTATTTGGGACAGCGCAATTTCTTCCAGCGACGATTTGCGATTCCGATTGAAAAGTATGGGGATACAAATTCGCTGAAGACATTGCGATCGCTCGTCCAACCTTTCATCCTCCGTCGCCTCAAAACTGACCGCGAAATCATTCAAGATTTGCCAGAAAAACAGGAAATGACTGTATTTTGCGGTCTGACTGCCGAACAAGCTGAATTATATCAAAAACTGGTACAAGAATCTTTGGCTGAAATTGAAGAATCATCAGGTATTCAGCGACGAGGAATGATTTTGGCTTTGCTGGTGAAGTTGAAACAAATTTGCAATCACCCAGCCCAATTTTTGAAACAAAATAGTCTAGGAAATCAAAATCGTTCTGCCAAACTTCAGCGTTTGGAAGAAATGTTGGAGGAGTTGATTTCGGAGGGCGATCGCGCTTTAATTTTCACCCAATTTGCGGAATGGGGTAAACTGCTCAAACCGCATTTGGAGAAACAACTTGGGCGAGAAGTGCTGTTTCTATATGGTAGCACTACTAAAAACCAACGTGAGGAAATGATCGACAGATTTCAACTCGATCCCCAAGCGCCGAGAGTGATGATTCTGTCGCTAAAAGCTGGTGGTGTCGGTCTGAATTTGACGCGAGCAAATCATGTTTTTCACTTTGACAGATGGTGGAATCCAGCCGTAGAAAATCAGGCAACAGATAGAGCATTTCGTATCGGTCAAAAGCAAAATGTACAAGTGCATAAATTTGTTTGCACTGGCACTTTGGAAGAAAAAATCCACGATTTGATTGAAAGTAAAAAAGCACTTGCAGAACAAGTGGTAGGTGCTGGCGAACAGTGGTTGACGGAACTGGATACCGACCAACTTCGCAACTTATTATTGCTCGATCGCACTGCTGTAATCGACGAGGAGGCATAATGGCAGATAACTACACTCAAATCAGCCGAGAATGGTGGGTAGAGCAGTGGTTGGGATTGCTAGATTCCTATCGTTTCAAAAAGCGATTGGAACGTGCGCGTGTTTATGCGCGAGAAGGAAATGTCCGCAGCATAGAATTTCAAGGACAAAAAGTATTTGCCAGAGTTCAGGGAACAGAAGTAGAACCTTATCAAGTTTCGATATGGCTGGACGCTTTCTCTGACGAAGAGTGGCAATATGCGATCGAAACAATGTCAGAAAAAGCGATATATTCTGCTAAACTATTAGCCGGAGAAATGCCAGCAAACATCGAAAAAGTCTTTACCGCAAATGGCTTGAGTTTGTTTCCATTTAAGTTGGATGATGTACGCAGTAAATGCAGTTGTCCCGACAAAGCGAACCCGTGCAAACATATTGGCGCGGTGTATTATTTGTTAGCCGATCGCTTCGGTGAAGACCCCTTCGTATTATTTCAGCTACGAGGACGCACGAAAGAACAAATTCTCGAAACACTCCGGCAAATGCGAAGTAGGGGTACAGAGAAGCAAAAGAGCGGGGGAGAAACCCAAATCCCCAAACTTCAATATCCTCTAAAAGTCGAGCATTTTTGGCAATACGACGAACCGTTAGAATCTTCCCTAGTCGTGATTGTACCGCCGCCAAGTAGCGAAACAGTTTTAGATGTATTGGGAACCATACCTTTGGCAAACGATGCAACGGAAAACGCCGACGCAAAAACGACTGCATCTGAAACTGTGATGAAGTATTTAAATACAGTTTATCAGGCGGTGAGTCAGCAGGCGATCGTCTCCGCGATGAAGGTAGGAGAATGACTAGAAACTTTCACGACCAATTTGCCAAGCAGTATCTCAGCGAACTATTAGCACCTCTGGGTGAAGTAATAGTCAGCCGAGAAGTATTGGCTGAAGTGCGTCAAATAGATGTTTGGTTTTCACCAGTAACAGCACCTACAGCCAACCTAGAATTTTTAGGGTTGGTTGCTGAAATGGCTTCAACTGCCTGTTTAATCGAACCTTTTCGCAATCCACCAACCTGGTCGGAAGTGCGTAGATGCCTGATTAAATTGTTTGCCATGCAAAGCGATTATCAGCGTCAAGCAAGGCGAGAAGAAAGAACGGTGACAGAAGATGAATTACCGCGTTTGTGGATATTATCGCCTTCCTGTTCTGAGAATGTCTTAGACGCATTTGGCGCAAAACTTGACACCCAAGGAAACTGGCCGAATGGCGTTTATTTGCTACCATCGGGATTAAGAGCGGCACTGGTAGCAATTAACCAACTACCGGTGACAGAAGACACGCTTTGGTTGAGGCTTTTGGGTCGCAAAACCGTTCAGCAGCAAGCCGTAAATGAGGTGAATGCACTGCCGGAAGACCACCCTTTTAAAAGAAACATTTTAGAGGTTGTGGCTAACTGGCGCATCGGTTTGGAAACCAGCCAAAATCTCGATGAAGACGAGGAGGAATTGCTTATGAACTTATCATCAGCTTATGTACGTTGGCGCGAAGATACTTTACGAGAAGGTCGGATCGAAGGCAGATTGGAAGGTCGCCAAGAAGGTAGACAAGAAGGTAGACAAGAAGGTCTCCAAGAAGGTCGCCAAGAAGAACGGCGGGAGATGGTAGAAAATCTTCTGAGAGTTCGATTTGGCGCTTTGGACGATCGATTGAGCAGAACTATAACACCTATGTTACAGCTACCGCCAAGTGAGTTAACTCAATTGCTGCTGACTCTTTCTCGCGAGGAAATATTGGCTAGGTTTGGAGGAGAGTCCTCTGCTTAAGGAGATGGAAGTTAAAAGAAACCCGGTTTCTTGAAGAAACCGGGTTTCTGAGATGGTAGCAATCAAATTCTCGATTATTAATCAAAAGAAACTGGTTTTCTGATATTTCTCAAGTTTAAGAAACTTTACTCGTGAGTCGTTCCATCAGGCATAATTGCACCAGCCAATTTAGCATTTTTCAAGATTGCCCCATTAATGTTTGCTCCCTTAAGATTAGCTTTTTCTAGATTTGCGTTCTCCAAGTTTGCCCCACGTAAATCTGCTGAAGTCAGGTTTGCTCCACTTAAGTTTGCTCCATTCAATTGTGTTCCGCAAAGATTTGCGCCGCTCAAGTTTGCCCCACTCAGCTTGATACCATTTATGTTTAGCCCCAGAAGATTGACTCCTGTCAGATTAGTACCACTTAGGTTTGCGCTGTAAAGGTTTTTTACATTTTTAAAATTCGTATTAGTTAGATCTACCCCAGATAGGTTCGTTCCCGTCCAGTCTGTCTGAAACAGGTTTGCTCCATTAATATCTGCCGCAGTTAGGTTAGCATAATTTAGACTTGCTTCGCTTAAATTGACGTTCGACAAATTCGCCTGAAGGAGTCTTACTCCCCTCAAATTTGCTTTACTTAAATTTGCCCCACTTAAGTTGGCTTGTATTAAGTCTGCATTTGCGAGATTAGTTGAGTTTAGATTTGCTCCTTGTAAATTTGCTCCAATTAAGTTTGTTGAATTTAGAGAACTCAAGTCAGCACCAGCCAGATTAGCATTTTGCAGCGAAGTGTTAGGAGCGATTGAATAAGCACCCGCTTTAACAGGGTCAAAATCTTTGGGAAAGATAGTCTCCGTGCTATAAATAGCTTCTTCAAGGTTAACTCCCCGAAGGTTTGCTCCTTCTAGATTTGCTTCTAACAAATTAGCATTACTAAGATTAGCATTACTTAGGTCTGCATTCATCAATTGTGCTTTCCTCAAGTTCGCACCGCTCAAGTTAGCTTGACTTAGATTTGCATCATTAAGGTTTGCTTGCAAAGACAAATCCGCACCGCTAAGATTTGCCAGAATCAAATTGGCTTCACTGAGGTTTGCTCTTTGTAAATTCACTAAGTTTAGGTTTGCATTTCTCAGGTTTGCCTTACCCAACTTAGCTTCATACATTTTTGCTTTACGAAGATCTGTATTATTTAAATTTGCATCGTTCAAATTTATGCTATTTAACTCTGCTTCGCAAAGTTCAGCCCCCCTGAGATTTGCTCCACTTAGGTTTACAGCAGATAGGTTTACCTTATTTAGCTTTGCTCTGCTCAAATTGGCTTTGCTTAAGTTGAATTCCTTGCTGATACTTTGCCTACTAAAATCAGAGCCGGCTAGGTTAATTCCAGTAAAATCTTTTTCTCCCTCTTTACACCGCCTCAGAAATTCCTCAGCACTAATACCTGGTTCGTGACTCTCCTCTTCATCAGTATCATCTCTCATCAGTAGCAGCAACATTCTCTCAATCTGGAATTCTTCATCACTGAAAACGCTGAATTTTTCCTCTTGTTTACCTGCATCAATTTCCTCATTTTGGTATGTTTCAGCATCATTGTCAGATGCAGCAGTTTCCTGTAAAATTGATTGATGAGATTCTGCAACTACTGTTGGTGCGATCGACTCTTGGCTGATTTGCTCATCAAGCCGTTCTATATTTAGGATCGTGCGATCGCCATCATCAAGATTATCCCCTGTATTTCTTGTCGTCGCACTGTTTGTTACTGCATCGGAAATCTTGGAGTCATCATCGCCAGAAATGAAATTAGATAGTCGATCGCATCTTTTTTGAAGGTCTGCAATTTCTTTCTCGGAACTTTCCAAACGCACTAATTCAGGTCGATCGTTGAATTGTTCTGTCAGTTTATCTAATTCCCGTTTAATACCTTTAACATATTTTTTTACAACTGTTTGTTCTTGTTCGAGTTGTTCCAGTCTCGCTAACAGGGACGCTAGCTCGATTTGTTGTTCAGCCATTTTAGTTAATCTTTAGCTCATATAGGATATTTTCGCTCATCTCGCTGGGTATATGATACCGGATAAATACTCAAATACAATTTTTCCAACCAAACAAAGTGTTATTATTGATATACATCAGTGTATATTCTAAAGAGCGGGAAATCATGAATACAAAACTTCTCGAATCTCTAGCTGAGATGATTTTATCTCTCTCTGAGGAAGAAAGACAATTTTTAAATACAAAAATAAAAGCTTCACCATCATCAACAGTTGAGCAAGCGGTTCAACCAGAACTTTTGGATTTGGAAAATCGATTAAAAGCTTTTGAATCACAATATCAAATGTCATCTGATGTATTTTACCAACGCTTTCGGTCAGGAGAATTAGGAGACGAGATAGATTTCTTTGAGTGGAGTGTCTTCTATGAAATGTGGAAGACAGCCCAGAAATAATCGACATCTATCGAAAATTTAGCCTAATGGAACTTCAAGATTACATTACCGCCGTTAAAACAAAGCTGGCTCGAAGTTTAGTAATTGATAGCGTTGTTATTGTTGATGAGCGGACTTTACTAAACCGAGGATACTTCCGGGCGCGGTTGACACTTATTAATGGTGATTTTCTGGAAATAGCTGAGTCTTTTACTATCTTAGAGGGTCGTTGCTTAACTTTGGGTTATCGCTATCAATGGATGGATGCGACAAAACGACTCTTAAGAAAACGTTGGGATAACGTAGAGCATTTTCCTGAATTACCCAATTTTCCACACCACGTTCACATTGGAGAAGAATCTAACGTTTATCCGAGTCAATCTCGGAATATTTTAGAGTTAATTGACTTAATGGAAGCAGAAATTAGTTAAACAAATCATCAGGATTTCCACCCAATTGCCGCACCATATCCGCCAGTTTCTGCGCTTTTTCTTCCGGTGTCAGCAATCGGCTAGCTCCTCAGAAAAAGGCAAGCACATCAGGGGGTCGTACTTTAACATAGGTTTTAGCGCGATCGATTCCTACTGCCCAAATTCTAACCGCGCCTGTTCGACTATTTCCGCCGTCACCACATCTAGCTCAGCTTGACGCGCCAATTGCTCAATTCGCAGTCGAGCTTGCGTGCGAACAAAAAAAGGAATATTTTTCAGTTTCACCTGAGCTTCAGGCGTCCATTTCAAAGCACCCGTAAAATCAGAATCGCGCATGGCACATTAGCATCCAGCAATTACCAATCAGTTTATATATTACTCCCATCCTGCTAGAAGATTATGTACTTCTTCTTTTCTCTTCCTTAGTGTCCTTCGCGTCGAGAGCGGTTCGTTCAATACAAATTCTTCCGGCGGGAAGGGAGTAAGCTCCGTCAATGGTTTAAAGCCGAATTTTGACATAAATACAAAAAAGGCTCCTGCCTTTAAGCAGGAGCCCTATCACTCTATAGGAGAGAGAAAGATAAACTAAACTGACAACCTAGTCGAGTTCCTTCATGAACAGCACTGGCTCGGTTTCGCGATCGATACCTTTTTCAAAGCCAGCAGCCGCAGCACGAGCGCGACCTGCGTGCCAAAGGTGACCGACTAAGAAGAAGAAGGCCAATACAAAGTGAGAGGTTGACAACCAAGCGCGTGGGTTAACGTAGTTAAAACCGTTGATTTCGGTGATAACGCCACCCACAGAGTTGATGGAACCGTTAGGAGCGTGGGTCATGTATTCAGCCGCACGACGAATTTGCCAAGGCTGAACGTCATTCTTGATCTTGTCGAGGTCAAGACCGTTGGGGCCGCGCAGGGGTTCCAACCAAGGGCCACGGAAATCCCAGAAGCGCATCGTTTCACCACCGAAGATGATTTCGCCAGTAGGAGAGCGCATCAGGTATTTACCCAGACCGGTTGGGCCTTGTGCAGAACCGACGTTTGCACCCAAGCGTTGGTCGCGCACCAAGAAGGTGAAAGCTTGTGCTTGGGAAGATTCAGCGTTGGTTGGGCCGTAAAATTCGCTGGGATATACAGTGTTGTTAAACCAGACGTAGCAAGCAGCAATAAAGCCCATCAGGGACAGAGCGCCCAAGCTGTAGGAGAGATAAGCTTCTCCAGACCAGATGAAAGCGCGACGAGCCCAGCCAAAAGGCTTGGTGAGAATGTGCCAAATGCCACCAGCAATACAAATCAGGCCGATCCAGATGTGACCGCCGATCACATCTTCCATGTTGTTGACGCTGACTATCCAGCCATCGCCACCGAAGGGAGACCTGGTTAAATAACCGAAGATCACAGCCGGGTTCAGTGTCGGGTTAGTGATAACGCGAACATCACCACCGCCAGGAGCCCAGGTATCGTACACTCCGCCGAAGAAGACTGCTTTAGCCACCAACAGCAGGGCACCAAGACCCAACATAATCAGGTGGAAGCCCAAGATGGTCGTCATCTTGTTCTTATCTTTCCAGTCGTAGCCGAAGAAAGAGGAGTACTCTTCCAGAGTTTCTGGGCCGCGAACGGCGTGATAGATACCGCCCAGACCGAGAACGGCAGAGGAAATCAGATGCAGAACACCGACTACAAAGTAGGCGTAAGTGTCGATAACTTCGCCGCCTGGACCAACACCCCAGCCCAGTGTGGCAAGGTGAGGGATCAGGATTGCGCCCTGTTCGTAAATGGGCTTTTCTGGAGTAAAGTGAGCGACTTCAAACAAAGTCATCGCTCCAGCCCAGAAGACGATCAGACCGGCGTGAGCAACGTGAGCGCCCAGCAGTTTACCGGAAAGGTTGATCAAACGGGCATTTCCAGACCACCAGGCAAAACCGGACGATTCCTGGTCGCGGTTGCTACCTGCGATTCCAGAAGTATTAGAGAGCGTTACCACGCGGTAAAACCTCCTCAGGGAATACAAAGTGTTCGTGAGGTTGATCGGCAGGAGACATCCAAGCGCGAATCCCCTCGTTGAGCAGAATGTTCTTGGTATAGAAAGTTTCAAATTCTGGGTCTTCTGCCGCCCGCAATTCTTGGGATACGAAGTCGTATGCCCGCAGGTTGAGGGCTAAGCCGACAATGCCCACGGCGCTCATCCACAAGCCGGTCACGGGGACGAACAGCATGAAGAAGTGCAGCCAGCGCTTGTTGGA
>NZ_JACJPW010000081.1 GCF_014696265.1 Aerosakkonema funiforme FACHB-1375
TGTCAATTTTTACAATACATTTGTACTATCCGTGGGTAGCGATCGCACTCCTGCAAGTGCCTTAACAAAAGTTCATACAGTGTCGATTACTTTTGTCCGACTACTTACACAATGAATTGGGTTAGGTTGAGACCGATCGATGGCTAAAAATACTGCACCATACCCACCCCGTCCCATCTGAACCAGAATATCAAACCGCTCTTGCAAAGTCAGCGAAGAACCACAAGCTTGACAGTTTTCAGTTGCGCTCAAATTTTTCGGCTGCGGACAATCTGGATTTAAGCAATATCTCATACGGCCACATCTACTTGCGGTTTTGGTTATTATACCCAGCGACCCACTGGATTAACACAAAGCCGTGCATTTTGACCTTGATTTGGGAATTCTACTCAAGAGTATCAAAAGTCCCCCTTGTGAAGGGGGATTTAGGGGAATCGATCCGAAATTAAGCCATCTGTCGCGCCATCAAATCAGCAAACATTCCCGGTTGAGACATTAATTCCTCAAAATTACCCACCTGCTTCACTTCTCCCCCTACAATCACATAAATGCGATCGGCATAGCGAATGGTACTCAAACGGTGAGCCACTACAATTCTTGTTACCTTTAACTGTGCTAAACTTTCAATTACAATTGCTTGCGTGCGGTTATCTAAAGCACTGGTTGCCTCATCAAAAATCAAAATTTTCGGTTTTAATACCAAAGAACGAGCGATAAACAAACGCTGGCGTTGTCCTCCCGAAAGATTCGATCCCCCTTCCGAAACAACCGTGTGCATTCCCATTGGCATTTGTTCGATATCTTCCGCCAAACCAGCCATTTTTGCAGCTGCCCAAGCTTCATCCATTGTTACTATAGCATTGCTAGAAATATTCTTAAATATCGAACCACTATTAATCCGACTATTCTGTAAAACCACACCCAATTGTCGCCGGAGTGCCCAAATATCTAATCCCGATAAATCCCGATGATCGTAATAAATTGTTCCCGCTTCTGGCTGCTCAAAACCTAACAGTAATCGGACGATAGTTGATTTGCCGCCACCTGACGGCCCGACTATAGCAATAAATTCTCCAGCTTTCGCTTCAATTGTCACTTTATTAATAGCTAATGGTCTATCTGGAGCATAGCGAAAACTCACCCGATCGAGTTTAACTTCACCCAACAAAATTCCCGGATCGGCTTTGCGATCGTTAACTTCTGGTTGCGCTTCCAAAATAGGTTTCACTCGTTCCCAAATCACGTTCACCGTCATTAATTGGATGGCTGCATTACTCAACCCCGTCACCCCGCCCACAAAAGTACCGAAAGCCACATTAAACGCCAAAAAAGTTCCGGTAGAAAATCCCCTTTCTCCTTGAGCTTGGGCTTCGACAATTAACATTACTGCTATCGCATAAACTGCCACTGAACTAACAGTAGGCAGAATATTATTAAAAAGAGTGATGCCATCTTCAATCGCCTCCGTACTGAGGGTTAAATTAAGTTGTTGGCTAAACTTTTGCGACCAATAGGCAAAAGCCCTTTCTTCCGCACCTGCTACTCGTAATTTCGTTACTGCACCGATTAATTGTACGGTTAAACCGGATAATTCCCCAGCCAATTCTTGCATCGGAATCATTTTTTGGCGGGAAATAAAGAAAGAAAAGAAAGTAATCGCAATATTGATGGCCGCTACTGCGATCGCCACTAATGTCAATTTTCCATTGTAAGAAAGCAACAACCCCAAATTCAATAGAGAAAAGAAACTATTAAATAGGGAACTCATTACCGTACCCGTGAGAATTTGGTGAAGTTGGTTAATCCCAGAAACGCGCAATTGCAAGTCCCCAATCGAAAAGTTGCGAAAGAAAGGCGCGGGCAATTTCAACAGCCGATCCCAAGTCGCCGCCTGAGTTTGCATTTCCGCAAAAGTTTGAGCGCGAGCAGTCGCAACATTTTCCACCAAACCTAATAGAATACTGCCAAAATTTACCGCTAGTAACCCTAAACCAATCTGAAAAATCAACCCGCGATCGGCATTAGGAATTGCATTATCGATTAAAATACCAGTAGCTTGGGGAATTACCATCCCCAATATGGAAGTAACCGCACCTAAGATAAACACGATTACCACATCCCGCAGCGTTCCCTTAGTGGCAAACTTGAAAATTTCTAGGACTGTGAGTACTTTATCTGGGAAAGGTCGATAAAACACATAAGCTATTGGTGAAATCAATTGCGCCGTGTTTGCATTCAAAGGTGTGCGCCGCTGCTGTTCGGGATCGAAAATTTCGTAACGATTACCATTTATGGGAAGCAAAGCCACCGGGCGCTCATCCTGAGCCGTGTATGCTAAAATCGGCCCAGCATCAAACTGCCACCAAGCACCCCGCAAAATGACTTGGCGCGTCCGCATCCGAGAGGCGCGAGCGATCGCCTCTAGTGGGTCTTTAAGCCCCTGGAAGTCTTCTGATTTGGCTGGGGGACGAATTTCCATCCCCATCGCTCTCCCCACCGCTCCCGCAGCCATTAACAAAGCCGTTCCTGTTGCCAAAGATGCGGCTGTTTGACGGCGAAAAATACTGGTAAGATGATCCAAAGCGCGATCGCTCGCTGCTTGATTGAGTTGTTGGCGTAACTGAAATTGTTCCGATCGCGTCAGAGCTTCTTTTTGGTCAAGTTGGTGCAGACAAAGTAAAAAGTCAGCATGAAATCGCTCCAAACATTCACAAACCGACTCTAAACTATCCAGCCCTGCTACATTAATACCATTGAATGAAATATCTGCCCCTCGGATAACTGCCCCTAAGCGATCGCTCCACTGTTGCAAACACTCAAGCAGCGACTCCCCCCCGCCATTTGGCTCAGTTATGGCTTGTCCTACCCAGTCTACCAGAGCGATCGATACTAAATGCGTTTCCTCATAAGCAACAGCAATTAATTGATGTGACTGACCCTCCAATCTAGTCGCCATACCGAATAGTACATCTGGTGGCGCGACATCGAAAAGATAGCGTCGCGCTCCCTGTGGACTACCATTGATAGTAGCGATCGCAAACACTGCCATTGCACCCTCTTTCACCCTCCATGCTGTCATCGGTGTAGAGAGAGGAAATAGGTTGTTACTTGCGATCGTTCGTGCGGAACTATGGAAGTTAGTCATGAAAGAGAGCAGCAAAAGTTCAGTTGGGTCTAGAGAGTTTATGCTGGAAAATGTCAGTCTCTTTGACAGATCGAAGGTATGGTAAGGGACAGGGAAGAGGGAAGAGGGAATTTCGTGCCGTCCCCCACCCTAATAGCAGTCAGACGATCGAATCCCAATCTACTGGTAAACTGGGTAAATGACGATCGCAATTGATTTCGGAACTAGCAATACGGTAATCGCCCGCTGGAATCCAGTAACCCAGAAGCCAGAAACCTTGAGCTTATCTGGTTTATCGGTAATGCAGGGGCAAAATCCCCCCTTGATACCCAGTTTACTCTATGTTGAGGACGCTTCCTCCAGTAAAGTAGTAGTTGGACAGGCTGTGCGCGATCGCGGTCTCGACCTCAAAACTGACCCCCGTTTTTTCCGCAGTTTCAAACGAGGTATCGGCGCTGCTATCCAAGGATTTTTGCCAGAACTGGACGGGAAAGTCGTTACTTTTGAACAAGTGGGGAAATGGTTCCTCTCCCAGTCGATCGAAAAACTGCAAGCGACTTTGCCAGATGTCGGTCAATCTTTAATATTAACCGTTCCCGTCGATAGCTTTGAAGCTTATCGCCACTGGTTAGGTCAAGTTTGCCAATCTCTCCCCGTCGAACAAGTGCGAATCGTAGATGAACCTACGGCGGCGGCTTTGGGTTACGGAATGGCCGATCGACAAGTTATTCTAGTGGTAGATTTTGGCGGCGGTACGCTGGATCTTTCTCTGGTGCGCTTGGATAGTTCCACTAACAAAAAACCGCTAGGCTTTATTCTCAAATGGGGCGATAAATCCCTGGCTGAATCTTCCGGACAAAAGGTAAAAACAGCTCGCGTCCTGGCCAAAGCCGGTCAAAATCTCGGCGGTGCGGATATCGATAACTGGTTGGTAGATTATTTTGCCAAAACTCAAGGTTTGGTGTCAACACCGCTGACAACTCGTTTAGCAGAACGGTTAAAAATGCAATTGTCTTTGCAAAGACAGGCAAGTGAAGTATACTTTAATGATGAAACTTTTGAAACCTACGATCTGCAATTAGAGCGCGATCGCTTTGAAGATATCCTCAAAGAACACAAGTTTTTCGATCGCTTGGATGAGTCGATGACTCAAGTGCTACAGCAAGCGCGACGGCAAGGTTTAGAAGTTGCCGATATCGATGCGGTTTTATTAGTTGGCGGTACAGTACAAATCCCATCTGTGCAAACTTGGGTGCAGCAATATTTTGAGGCGACCAAAATTCGCTGCGAAAAACCTTTTGAAGCGATCGCCCAAGGTGCTTTGCAACTAGCGCAAGGGATAGAACTCAAAGACTTTCTCTATCACAGTTACGGAATTCGTTACTGGGATAGACGCCACAGCCGACACAATTGGCATCCCTTAATAAAAGCTGGACAACCTTATCCGATGAGCGAACCGGTAGAATTAGTCTTGGGTGCCTCGGTAGAAAACCAACCCAGTATAGAATTAATTATCGGCGAATTGGGAACCGAAAGCAACAGCGCGACAGAAGTTTATTTTGATGGCGATCGTCTGATTACCCGCAACATAGGCAGCGGTCAAACGCAAGTACAACCGCTCAACGATCGGGAAGGTGCCAGGACGATCGCCCAGCTGACACCCCCAGGCTATCCGGGGAACGATCGCATCAAAGTGCTGTTTCAGGTAGATGACCGACGCTTTCTGAGGATGACCGTCCAAGATATGCTCAGCAAGCAAACTTTGTTAGACGATCGGCCTGTAGTTCAGCTGAGCTAAACAATAAATCTAGTAAAAATCTTAGCACAATTAAAGGAGGCGATCGCTATGGCAGTTATTGCCGCACTTGACTACCGAACACAGTCTACAGATACTTCGATCGAAGCCGAGCAAGTGCAGTTCAATCTCTGGCGAAAGATGACACCAGGGCAAAAAGAAGCTCTTTTCAAGCGGGTGGCCAAACGCGGGGCAACATTAGCATTGATGGGCATTAAAAGTCAGTTCCCTAACGCTTCAAAAGATACAGTGAGACAACATTACATCAGAAAACGCTTAGGGCAAGAATGGGCTGATTTTTTATCTGGATTGAAATACCTGGGAGAATTGATGATAGAAGACCCAATTTGGCTAGCAAACCAACTAGCGTCTGTCTTGACCTCACTGAATATCCCTTATTATGTAGGAGGTTCTGTTGCTAGCTCTCTACAAGGGGAAGTCAGACTCACTCAAGACGTGGATTTAGTAATAAACATCCAAACTAGCCAGATTATACCACTAATTAACGCATTGGCAGAACAGTTTTACATCAGTCAAGTGGCGGTGGAAGACGCCGTGAGTGGGAGGGCTTCATCGTTTAATGTTATCCACCTGACCACAACAGAAAAAGCAGACATTTTTGTGATGAAGGATGACGAGTTCTCCCGTGCCAAAATGTCTCGCCGTCAGCTTCACTATCCAGACGGGGATATTAGTAAATCTTTTTATGTCTGTACACCCGAAGACACGATATTGCAAAAACTCGTTTGGTTTCGGATGACTGACAACGAATCCCAGAAACAGTGGCGAGATATTTTGGGTGTGTTGAAGCTGCAAGGGGAACGACTCGATTTCGAGTATCTGCAAAGATGGGCGCTTTCATTAAATCTGACAGAACCACTCGCACAAGCACTAAGAGAAGCTGGTTTGGGGAGGTAACGCAATATGAACGATCTAAGTCCTGAAGAAGCCAAAAGTTAAAAGCCAAAACAAAATATTAATTTTGACTTTTGACTTTTGACTTTTGACTTTTGACTTTTGACTTTTGACTTTTTAACGAACTACGACCCTTGTCCCCACAGAAGCCCAGTTGTATAAGTTGCGGGATACTCCTACAGGCAGGTTAACGCAACCGTGGCTGACTGGCGTACCAAATCGGTTGTGCCAGTAGGCTCCGTGAATCGCATATCCTCCAGAGTAGAACATTGTATAAGGAACATTAGGAGCTACGTACCCCGGCCCTCGCATTGTTTTAGCGCGGTATTTTCTTTGCACAGCAAAGGTTCCCCGACGAGTGGGAGTCGATCGCTTGCCACTGGAAATGCGAGAGGAATAAACCGCTCTGCCATTTTCCCAAGCAGTTAAGCGTTGGCTTGCTAAGTTAACTTCTATCCAGCGTCCCTTTCCGCGTGCGCGAGTCACTTTAGCGCGTTTAGCGCGTTTGGCTTTATAGCGTTTAGAATTAGACTTCCCAACTGTGTTAGTAGTTTGGTTACGCTGTAACTGCGCTTGCCTTGCCGACCTAGATGCCGCTTCTGTTGGCATTGACCAGGAAAATAAAGTTACCAGTACGAGCGCCAGACCTGCCCAGAAAGTTCCGGATCGACGTAAAAAAACAGAACGAATTATGGTTTCCATAGTTCACTTCCTCCTGGCTCTAGGTTACAGCATAACTTTCTCAAAAACCGTTAAAAATTTCAAATTTAAAGTTACGAATTGAAAAGGCAAAAAAAGATATTTCTCATCTTTATTTTGCCTTTCTACCGATTACTTTTGGCGTTATTCATGGACGATCACGGGAGTTCCCACTGCTGCCCACTTAAAGAGCCACTCGGCATGATCGAGAGCTACATTGACGCAGCCGTGGCTGACCGGAGTGCCAAAACGGTTATGCCAGTAAGCGCCGTGAACGGCATAGCCCCCGGAATAATACATAGTGTGAGGTACATTGCTAACATCATATCCCGGCCCAGTCATGCGGGTAGATGCGAACTTAGTCTGCACGGCAAAAGTACCGACGCGGGTGGGAGTTGATGCCTTCCCAGTGGAAACAATCACGGCACGCACGGGTTCTTTTCCTTCCCAAGCAACCAGCCTTTGGTTGGAAAGATCGATTTCAATCCAGCGTTTTTCTGATTCTTGCATCTCTAAAATTTTATTGGCAATTTTATCCCGCAGTGCAATTGTGGCGACGGGGGGTGCGGGTTTAGACCAGGATTGTCTTGGTTTGGAGAATGACTGTCTTGGTGTTGTGTAGGGCTGCCTCAATCTGGAAGAGGATTGTCTCGATGCGGGATAATATTGTCTCGATCGGGAAGCGGATTGTCTTTGTGTAGAAGAAGACTGTCTCAATCGAGAAGCGGATTGTCTTAGTGTGGAAGAAGACTGTCTCAATCGGGAAGAAGGCTGTCTCAATCTTACCGTGGACTGAGTTGGTCTTGACAGGGGCTGTCTCGATCTAGTTAAGGGCTGTCTTGGTGTTGTCAAAGTCAAGGACTGTCTCTGTCTGGAAACGGACTCTTTTGGTTTTGACCAGGCAGAGAATGCTGTTAGGGAGATTGCCACACTGACCAATAAAGCTCCAGAACAACGCCACCAAAAAGAAGAAAATATTTTATTCACGATCGCATCCTCCTCACGACAGAATGTTTGCTGTTTAGCAAAAATAAATTTTTAGTCGATCGCAGCGGCTGGTATAGCGCTTTTAAGTTATGGTATATCAGCTGGCAGAGTTATTTGGTAACTGTGGCCTCACCTTTCCAGTTCTTGATAAGATCGCGCAAGCGGGATGCCTTACAGCTTATCCCTTGCCAATCTCCCGTCGCCACTAGCTGTTGGGGAAATAGCTCGCCTGCAAGTCCTACTGCGATCGCTCCAGCCTGTAAAAATTCTGTCGCATTTTCCAGCGTGACGCCACCGGTGGGAATCAGGGGAATATGTCCCAGCGGCCCTTGCAAACTGCGGATATAGCTTGCACCTCCCACTGCTTGAATCGGAAATACTTTCACACAGCTAGCTCCTGCTTGGTGTGCGGTGACAATTTCTGTTGGCGAAAGCGCCCCCGGCACGATGGGCACTCCGGCATCTACCGCCGCCTGAATTAAAGTTAAGTTAACGTGCGGGGTAAAGAGGAATTGGGCACCAGATGCGATCGCCTGCTGCATTTGCTCCCAGTTTAGCAGGGTGCCGGTGCCGATCGTACACTCCGGCAGCTCCGAGCGCAACTGTGCAATTAGCTTTGGTGCTTTGTGGCTGTTCCAGGTAATCTCTATCAAACTCATTCCCCCAGCTGCCACTGCTTTTGCCATCTGGCGACCTAATTCTAAGTCTTGGGCCCGAATGACTGCGATCGCTCGCTGTTGCTGCAACAGCTTTATCCAATACTGATTAGACATTCTCCACATCTACGTTTAGGCATATTTTTATGGTAATTGCTAATTGCTAATTGTTTTTTTTAGCATAAACCATAAACAACGCACAATATATCTTTTTATATAAGACATTTGGGTTGCCAAAGGAGCATAGCTACTTATGCCGACATTGAGCAATCATTCTCCCGAAAGATGGCTTCGCTATAGGCATTTTGTTAGCTTATTCGTGAAAGAATTCAAGGAAATATTTTATGGCATTTTTACGCATAGACGAGTTTTATCCCAATTACCGCAAAAAACTTTTCGGTGGTGATGATATCAAAGGGCTTGCTGTCTATGCAAGTGGAACTGATAGAGAAATTGGCATCGTACTAGATGCTCTTGTCGATTGGGACGGTCGTTTCCAATATTTAGTTATCGACACAAGCAGTTGGGGTTTCGCCAAGAAAGTGTTACTTCCCATAAATAGTTGCCTTGTCGATTACGAAGAACGACGAGTTTATGCCGATGGCATTAACAAACAAAAAATTCAATACTTACCCGATTACTACAGTACCGAACAGGTGGATGAAGATTATGAAGAGCAAGTAAGACTAATTTATGAGATGCAGGATGCTAACTATTTACTTGCCGAACAGAAACAAACCATATCTTATCATCATTAATCATCGGCCATCGGTCAACCGCTGCAAGGATTTTGGATTTGAGATTGGCTTTGTGAAACTTGTCAATCAAACAGGTAAAAATGCTAGAAATTCGCTGTTTTATGCCTAATGACATAGGACTCTGACAAATAATTCAGCCTTGGGTATCTTTCCATAGAAAGAGGCATAGAACTAGCGAAAACTTCTAGCATTTTTGTGTAGAATTGGAGAACTATTGCATGGCTCTTCTAAAAATCGAAAATTATTATCCCAATTACCGCGAAGAACTCTTTGATGGCGATGACATCAAAGGAGTTGATGTCTATGCTGATGGCACCGATGATAAGATTGGCAGCGTGACAGATGTGCTAGTGGATGAAGACAGCGGACGTTTTCGCTATTTCGTCATCGATACAGGCTTTTGGGTATTCGGAAAGAAAGTATTGCTACCGGTGGGCCGTTCGCGTATTGATGAGAACGACGAGCGCATCTATGCGATCGGTCTGACAAAACAGCAAGTAGAAAATTTAGCTGAATTCAACGACCTCGAACGGATTGATTACGATTATGAAGATCGGGTAAGAGGAGTTTATCGTCCGCAAGATACCGATCGCTCCGATTATGTAGCTGACGATCGCAATAGCTACAACTACGAACAAGAACCAAATCTGTACGGTATCAACGAGCAAGATCACCAAAGCATCAGACTCTACGAAGAACGCTTAATTGCTAACAAAGCACGTCGCAAAGTTGGTGAAGTAGCAGTTGGCAAGCGCGTGGAAACCGAAACGGCAAAAGTTTCAGTTCCCATTGAAAAAGAGCGCGTTATCGTTGAACGCACTACCCCAGCAGATGTGGGTACGCCAGTTACCCCAGGCCAAGTAGACTTCCGGGAAGGGGAAATGGCACGTATGGATATCTACGAAGAAACTCCCGATATTCGCAAAGAAGCTTTTGTGCGGGAGCAAGTTACCGTCAGGAAGGAAATCGATCGCGATACCGTGGACGCGCAAGAAACCATTCGTCGCGAAGAGTTAGATATCGACACCCAAGGCAATCCGGTTGTACGGAACCCTCGTAACATATAGGTTCTGAACTGAAAAAGATGGCAACCGATTTTTTCTGATGATGACCATTTTTTGGACATAGATCCCCGACTTCTTCAAGAAGTCGGGGATCTTTTGCAATCGCTCGACTAAAAAGCGCAGTTTTAAATTTGATTGGCCAGTTCCCTTAGCAATTTTTTATTTTGACTTTTGACTTTTAACTTTTGACTTTTCTACACCCTTTGGTTCGTCTATTAAAAGCGTTATTCAGTCTCTAGAAAGATGGAAGATAAAAAATAAATTCTTAGCGTTGATAGTATCAGATGTGAAAAAAAGGAGCGTTTTAGCATGGCTCTAATGAAAATCGATCAATTCGATCCCAACTATCGGGAAACATTTAATGATGATGACATCAAAGGTTTTGGCGTCTATACAGATAACGACGAAAAAATCGGGACGATCGGTGACGTTTTAGTTGATGAAGATGGTCGTTTTCGCTATCTCGTAGTCGATCTGGGCTTTTGGATTTTTGGCAAGAAAGTTTTGCTACCGGTTGGTTTGTCGCGAATCGACTATAGTGCCGATCGCGTATACGCGATCGACATGAGTAGGAAGCAAGCAGAAGATTTACCTGAGTATAGCGATCGCACTGTACCGGATTACGATTACGAAGAAAGAGTGAGAAACGTATATCGCACTCCTGCTGTAGGGGATACAGCTATGCCGCCTGTGGAAGCTTCCACACCGGTTGACGCAGATTATGCGGTTTCTACACCGACGGCGATGGGCGATCGCGCTAACTACAGCAATTTCAATCGCGATACCTACACCTACGATCGCGAACCCAATTTGTACGAGCTCAACGATCGCAATCATCAAACTTTCAGATTGTACGAAGAACGGCTGATCGCAAACAAAAATCGTTACAAAGCTGGTGAAGTAGCGGTTGGTAAGCGTGTGGAAACCGAAACGGCGCGAGTTTCGGTACCGATCGAAAAAGAGCGAGTCGTTGTTGAGCGCACTACGCCAGTAGATGCCGGTAGGCCAGTTACCCCAGGCGAAGTAAATTTCCGCGAAGGGGAAGTAGCGCGAATAGAAGTTTACGAAGAAACTCCTGATATTCGTAAAGAAGCCTACGTGCGTGAGGAAGTAGTAGTCAGGAAAGTAGTAGATCGGGACACAGTTGACGCCCAAGACACGATTCGTCGCGAAGAGTTAGACATTGACACGGAAGGTAATCCCGTTGTCGATAGAAGAGCTGAAGATCGCTTCTAAAAGCGCGTGCTATTTTTGACAAACTCAGCCGTTAAAAATAGCCGTCAGCCATTAGCCATCAGCTTTTCCGACGCCAATGCTGAATGCTAGTTAAACGTGCAGGCAGAGCCAACCTTTGACTCTGCCTGCTCTTCGAGATTATTCACCAAAAACTAGCTCAGTCTGTCGAGAGAAAGATGGCAGCATCAGATAGATTTTTAACATTTTTTATGAAGACAATTTAGGAGACAATAAAATGGCTTTGATCGAACTAGAAGATTATTATCCCAATTACCGCGAAACTTTAGGAAACGACGATATTAAAACACTCGACCTTTATACTGTGGGAGGCGAGAAAGCCGGCAGCGTTAGCGATGTATTAGTCGATCGCGAAGGTCGTTTCCGGTATCTGGTAATTGACACAGGTGCTTTTGGTTTCGGTAAGAAAATTTTGCTTCCCATCGGTCTATCTCGCATTGATTATAACTTGCATCGCGTCTTTGTCGATGGTTTGAGTAAAGAGCAAGTACAAAATTTACCGGAGTATAAAAAAAGCCTAACGGTTGATTACGATTACGAAGAGCGGTTGAGAGGAGTTTATCGTCCCCTAGCTACCGACAGGGGAGAATCCATTCCGGGATCTGAAACTTATAACCGGGATACCTACAATTACGATCGAGAACCTTACCTGTACAACATTAACGAGGGGGAAAATCAAACATTTCGGTTGTATGAAGAACGGCTAATCGGCAGTAAAGAGCGTCATAAAGTAGGAGAAGTTGCGGTTGGTAAGCGCATTGAAACCGAAACGGCAAGAATTTCCGTACCGATCGAAAAAGAAAGAATTGTGATCGAGCGAAACAACCCCACAGATGCGACACCTGTTAATCCTAGCGATGCTGATTTCCAGTCGGGAGAAGTAGCACGTATGGAAGTGTACCAAGAAACAGCTAACATTCAAAAGCAAGCGTTTGTGCGGGAAGAAGTCAGCCTTCGTAAAGAAATCGATCGCGATACAGTAGAAACGGAAGACACCGTTCGTCGCGAAGAGTTAGATATTCATACCGAAGGCGATCCGGTTGTGGATAGAGGCGAGCGTACATAGGTTTTTCTCTAACTATGTAACCGCAGTTAACGCAATTATTCGGCTTGCTCAGTCAAAACAGGTTTAACAATAGTGCAGGCGGGGCGACATCAAAGCTCTGCCTGTGCTTTACAAGGTTAAATATTCATCCGGAACATCATTACAATTCACAAAAGGTGGTTAAAATGGAGAAGCAAACATCTGCAAAAAAGCTAGAATCGGACAAACATAATCTTCGCATTAAAGTCTTGCTGGAAAAGTTGAGAACTAAACTAAGAAACTTTTCTGTGCAGGACAGTAGCGGCATCTTAGTCGGGCAAGTAAAGGATGTGTATCTTGATAAATCGCGTCAGCTAAACTTAGTTATATCTCAAGCGGATGCCGCGTCCGGTTCGCACGTTTTTTTATTAAGAAGCAATCACATTCATCAAGTTGATTATCCCAGTAAATCCCTTTCATTAGATATTACGAAAAACGAAATACAGGATCTGCCAGAATATAGGCGATCGCAGACTCTGGCAAGGCACCTGTCAGAAAGGCAGAGCGAAGCCGTTCGGGCAAGCAATCCTCCCCCTTCCCAAACGCCAGAAGTCAATCCAAAACCAAGCTATTACGCTAGCTCTTATGCAGAGCAGATGTCAGCGCCAAATGAGTTCGAGGATAACCTGGAATCATCTCAAAATGAGGAGATCTCCCCAGCAGATTCCGAAACAGCAGATGTGGTAGAAGAAGAAGTTATTCGGTTACTAGAAGAACGATTGGTTGTTAACCTCAACAAACGTAAAGTAGGTGAAGTAGTTGTTCGTAAAGAAATCGAAACTCGGATGGTAGAGGTGCCAGTCCAGTACGAGAAATTAATTGTCGAACAAGTCAGTCCGTCACCAAAAGTACTGGCAGAAATAGATTTAGGACAAGGAGAAATTCCCACTCCCGAAGCGATCGCAGCTGCCAATCCAAACAGTCAGTTAACTGTCAGTGGCGAATTTACTTCTCCGAAAACTGCCAGCCTGCTGTTAGATGCCATTGCCAGACAGCTAAATAACGGGTGCAAGAGCGTGCGAATAGAAATTTTGCTGTCGGATTCGCAACATCAGCAAGTTTACCAGGAGTGGTTCGATCGCTGTTCTGGTACCTAAGTCGATTTGAGATTTTGGATTTGAGATTTTAGATTGGGCAATTCAGGGAATTTCCAATTTGAGATGGCAAATAGCAGATTGATTCTTTCCATCTGCTATTTGCCATCTTAAATTTTCGCCCTCCCACAGCGGTAACGATCGGCAATAAAAATGTTACGATCGTTACCGCAGGATTTTGCTAAGCTTTTGTAGTTCTGGGGTGTCTTGGGGTAACTTGCCCCGGAAAATACACCGAGAAAGGCGCTAGGCGAGAAAATCATCGCAAACCAGAAGCAGTTTGCCAAACCATCGGGTTTGGCTTATAGTGCAAGGTGCAGGTCGCAAGAAACTCAAGAAGTGAGCGACAAGCTTGCTTCGGGTGCATCGAAAAGAACCTATGCTAAAACACAAAATCAAATAAAACAAACATCTTTAGAGAGTTTGGGGACAATCTTGGGCATTCTAGACCAGAGAGCTGAAGGTAGCCGCTGGCAGTTCGTGCCATGACTTTTGGCAAAGTCCCAGCCCAAGGTAGCATCTGCACTTTTTTCCTTAAGTTCTGATAAAATTCCCACACTCTTGGTATCGAATTTTGCCACAATGCACCCTAGATTTGGTTACTGCTAGCAGATTTTCTGGCTTATAGTAAAAGCGGCTTCACCCGCACCGCACTCTGCCAGTACCCGGCTGATTTTGCAACGCCAACACAAGGAGAATCATCTCAGTCATGTTCACCACCAACGCCCGTCCGCCCCTGGTTAATACCGTCAGCAGCAATTCCAACTACGTCCGCGCTGTGGCTATCAGCCCCCGCTTGCCTCTGCTGGTCAGCGCCAACTCGGAAGAAATCAAGATTTGGGATCTCGACAACGGAAAATTGCTTGGCAGCTTGACCGGTCATTCAGACTGCGTGCGAGCCCTGGCTATTAGCCCGGATGGGAAAACTCTCGTCAGCGCGGGTAATGACAATACTATCAAGATTTGGAATTTAGAAGACGCCCAATTACTTCGCACCCTAAGCGATCATCGCGGTTCCGTTCTTTGTCTTGCCTTTAGTTCTGACGGACAGACTCTGGTGAGCGGTAGCAATGATAATAGCATTAAGGTTTGGAACGTTGCCGATGGCAAATTGCTTCGCACGCTTACTTGTCATTGTGGGTCGGTTCTCTCTGTGGCTATCAGTGCCGATGGTACGCATATCGTCAGCGGCAGTTTTGATAATACTATTAAAGTTTGGCAACTTTCCACGGGCAAAATGCTTCGCACTCTCAAAGGTCATTCTAACTGGGTGGCGAGTGTTGCGATCGGTCCGGATGGAAAGTTTATCGTTAGTGGCAGTTCGGATTGCACTGTGAGAATATGGCAGTTGAGCAACGGCAAGATGCTTCGCAACCTCAAGGGTCATTCTTGCTGGGTTGATTCGATCGCGCTGAGTTCTGATGGCGAAACCGCAGTCAGCGGCAGCTCGGATAATACTATCAAGATCTGGCAAGTCAGCAACGGCAAGTTGCTTCGCACTCTCACCGGTCATTCGGGTGCTGTTTTGTCTGTGGCGATTGGCAGCGATCGCACAACTCTCGTTAGCGGTAGTAATGACAATACTATCAAGATGTGGGAGATGAATAGCGGGAAATTACTTCGCACTCTCACCGGTGATTCTAATTGGTTTTGGTCTGTTACTACAACTCCCGGCGAACAAACACTGAGCGATGACGATGATAGCAGCATTAAGTTGTGGCGTTTGCGGGATAATTGATATCATGTCCGGTTGTATCGGTAGTAGATGAGTGATGCGGGAAATTATCTGTTGGCTTCAGAGGTTAAGTTTTAACCACAGATGAATAAAGATGTAGGCGAAGCCTTGCCGTAGGCTACACAGATGAACACAGATAAGAGAGCAATTTTTTAGGCAACTGATGCCACCGGGCACGATATGATTAAAGATACTCGGTATGTTGTTGGGCTTGACGCCTCTTATCCCTCGAATGAGGGGCGTCAAGCCCAACTACGTACCTAATTTTAGGTTTAAATGTGTAACTAGCAACTTGGGTTAATAGATGGTACATCGCTATTTTACCTGTCTGCCCCGACGCTCTTCTGCCTTTCTAAAACAACTGTTTTATAGAATGATTCCAGCGCGGTAATGCAGGTTTTATCTTCGTAAACTAAGCTATGGCTTTCGTAGGTTTTTCGCACGATTTCTTGTCGCCAATCTAAGTCTAAACCCAACTTGACAGCAATATCGATATATTCTGATTCATTTTGGGCGATCGTCTCTGTCATTCCCATCATTTTTAATATACCATAGGAGTGACGACCGCGCATAAATTTTCCCGGACAAGTCACCACCGGTAAACCGCAGGCGATCGCTTCCAAGGTTGTATTACCGCCTGACCAACTGAAGGTATCCAGAAAAATATCCGCAAGTAGATTGAGGTTGAAGTACTCAATTTGCGACATTCTCGGTTGCAATATGCAGTAATCTTCGCTGTGCAAATCAAATTTAGCAAAAGCTCGTTTTAAACGTTCTTGAAATTGAGCATTAACAGTAGCCGCATCGTGAGAAATGAAGGTAAATTGCGCTTGGGGAACACGTTTAGCTATTTCGGCAAAGATGCGATCGTATTGAGGTAGGTATTTGAATAAAGATTGACAGGAAAGATAAACGATCGCATCTTTGCGAAGCTGAAAATCGGCGCGAGTGTTGCTAAGTTCGGGAATTTCTGGCTTTTGATAGCACATTCCGATATTCGGCAAACAAAATAACTTTTCCGAATAGTGCGATCGCGCATTTTCCGGTTCCATTAAATCGCCAGATAAAAAGTAATCGATCGTTGGCAAACCTGTCGTTACCGGATGTCCCCAAGTTACACATTGCACGGGTGCTAGACGTAATGCGGCGATTTGATAAGTCAGGGGATTCATACCAATATCTGCAAACATCAGAATATGCAGTTGGTCAGCCATCACCTGTTGGCAAATTGTCTCTATATTACCATAAATATGATAAAATTTATCGCTGCGATCGCGAATTTTTTCTGTGATAAAATCTACTTCGGGAGCAACTTGATAAGTGTAAATTTCAAACTGTTGCCGATCGCAGTTTTTCAGCCAGCCAAAAATTAACTTAGTGACGCTATGATTTCGCAAGTGAGTAGAAATATAGCCGATCCGAATCTTCTCATTTTTACCCAGACGTGGCATGGGCAAAGCTATAGACCATTGCGGATATTTCTCTGCCATCAATTGATGTACAAACTTACCTAACTTCCGTTGTATCCCGCGCTCGTTATAACCTTGATAGGCAGGGTAAAAGTTAATAGCTTTCTGGTTTAAAATTTTTAAAGCAAACTGACGGAGGGAGGGATTTAACCAAGTTTGTCGAATTAATTGATTAACTTCCCGACAGAAGCGCTGACGCCAGAAAGAAATCTGCTCAAAGGTATCGTAGATAATCGGCAAAATGAAAGCGTTTTCCCAATAAGCTGGCGCAGAATCCGGTTTTAGTTGCAACGCTTTTTGGAAAGATTCTATTGCTTTTTCAACTTGATTCTGATAAGCTAAAGCTATTCCCCAATTGAGGTAAGTTTCCGGACTGTTGGGCTCGATCGCAAGAGCCTGTTGAAAACAAGCGATCGCTTCCTCATAGCGAAACAGATAAGTAAAAGCAGTACCCAAACCAAGGTAAGCATCTAAATATTGTGGCGCAAGACTTAAAGCCTGTTGATATGGTACGATCGCCTCTGCATACTTGTGCAAATCTAGAAGCGCTTTACCGAGATTGTAATAAATTCCGGGAACATCAGGTCGGAGAGCGATCGCTTGCCGGTAATGTGGAATAGCAGCATCAATAAAACCTTGTTCCAAATAGATATTTGCCAAATTAGCATAAGCTTCCGCATCCTGGGGATGGCAAGAAATAACTTGCTGATAGTGGAGAATAGCAGCAGAGAAATCGCCTACTTGTTGAAAAGCATTAGCTAAATTATAATGAGCGTCAGTATAACCTGGTTTGAGAGCGATCGCTTGCTGGTAATACGAGATTGCTTCTAATAACTGACCCTGCTGATGCAAAGCCGCAGCCAAACTATAGTAAGCTTCAGCATAGGCAGGGGAAAAAGCAATAGTTTGGAGATAATAAAGAATCGCATCATCCAGCTTACCAGATTGATGCGCGATCGCACCCAGCAAATATAACGCTTCTGCACAATCAGGTTGCTGCTGTAAAATTTGCTGACAAATCGATTGTGCTTGAGATATTTGACCGATTTGGAGAGACTGGTAAGCAAGAGCGATCGCTTGTGAGAGAGTTAGCATAAGAGGGGCTAGGGACTAGGGACTAGGGGTTAGTTTAGTAGATTAGGTTGCGCTTTAGCGCCCAAACGCAACAACATACCCAAAGAGCGATCGCACATATAATAAGGATACATCCACCCTCTTCATCTGTGTTCATCTGTGTTCATCCTTCTTCATCTGTGGTAAAAAAATCAACCAGCCATCCACCCTCTTCATCAGCGTTCATCCGCCTTCATCCGCTTACATCTGCGGTAAAAAAACCAACCAGCCATCCACCAAACAGACATCCATCTCCACATCCGCGTTCATCAGCCTTCATCCGCTTACATCTGCGGTAAAAAAACCAACCAGCCATCCACCAAACAGACATCCATCTCCACATCCGCGTTCATCCGCTTACATCTGCGGTAAAAAATGTAAACCTATCCTTAGACAGAAGATCCCAAATCCCCCTTATACTAAAGTCACACCCAACCACAGCCAATTATGAGTCTGTGCATCAACCCACATTGCCCAAAACCAGACCACCCGCAGAACAGCAACAACCGCCAATGTCAAAGTTGCCGTTCTGACTTACTTCTGCAAGGACGCTATCGGGTGATGCAACTCCTCAGCGATAACAGTGGTTTTGGCAAAATTTACAGCGCAGAACAACGGGGAAGTGCCAAAATACTGAAAGTCCTCAAAGAACATCTCAACAACGAACCGAAAGCAGTCGAACTATTTCAACAAGAAGCAAACGTATTAGAGCAGTTCCAGCATCCCGGTATTCCCAAAGTCGATGGTTATTTCGAGTATCAAACCAAAAACGGGTTGACATTGCACTGCATTGTGATGGAAAAAATCGAGGGGCCAAACTTAGAAGAGTGGCTAAAACAGCAGGGAAATCATCCCATTTCCGAACAGCAAGCAATAGCCTGGTTAAAGCAACTGGCAGAAATATTGCAGATAGTGCATGGGAAGCAGTATTTCCATCGCGATATTAAGCCGCCCAATATCATGCTAAGACGGGATGGGCAGTTGGTGTTGATTGATTTTGGCACGGCGAGGGAAGCTACCTATACTTATCTTGCCAGACTGGGTGCGGGATACCAAATTACGGCGATAGTTTCTGTTGGGTATACGCCACCGGAACAACAGAATTTCCAAGCAGTACCGCAATCAGATTTTTTTGCATTGGGACGGACGTTTGTGTATTTGCTGACGGGACAGAATGTTTTAAATTTTTACGATGCTTATAACGATGTGTTTAGCTGGCGACAGGCTGCGAATATTTCACCCATTTTGGCTAAATTTATCGATAATTTGATGGCGCGAAAGCCACAGGATAGACCGCACAATACCCAGGTGCTTTTGCAGAGGATAGACGAACTGGCGCAAAAGTTGGCAAAGCGGAAAACCAATTTTCCTCTGGGGATGGCGGCGGGAGTGTTATTGGTTTTTGGTGGTGGAATTGGGTTTTGGGTTTCTAAATTAGGTGGGAATTCTATTAGTCCGAGGGATATTAGTTCGTCTATTCCGATGGTGACGAGTGAGCCGCGTTTTAGTCGGAGTGTGGTGACAAGTGTTGCGCCTATTAGTTCGCCGCGTTCTATTTCTATTACAACAAGCCCAGACTATACTCAACTCGAAAATTTACTAAAATTAGAAATATGGAAAGAAGCAGATGCAGAAACTCGTAATATCATGCTTAAGGCTTCTGGTCGAGAAGAAGAGAGTTGGCTTGATACAAAATCTATAGACAGTTTTCCTTGTAAAGACCTTGCCAATATCAATAAACTCTGGGTGAAATATAGCAAAGGAAAGTTTGGTTTTAGCGTTCAAAAATCTATTTGGGAAGCTGTTGGCGGTAGTTCACAAGCAAATCCTGAAATTTATAACCGTTTTGGAGATCGTGTAGGATGGCGCGTCAATAAGCATTGGCTAAAATATGATGATTACAATTTTACTATGAATTCACCAATAGGACACTTGCCCCAAATGTTTAATCACAACAAGTTACCTAGTAACAGATTATCTGTGCTAGCACCAAAACTTGCCAAATGTGGTATTCCTTAATTTTAAAGCACAACAAGATCTAAATTTAGCAGGTGTCGCGTGGAAGTTGACCGCCAACTGGGTAAACTCAGGTTTTGCACGCCTTGTCATCACCTTTGTTTCTGGTAACAGTTTCAGTACCCCAGCCGACATTGACGCGAAAAGAGCGCGTATCGACGACAACCGTAAGATCCGCACCGCCTTCATAGGGAACTAAAACTGTCCAAAGCCCAACTGCACTCGGACAAGTTCCCCACTGGCGCTGTACGTTCAATCTCTGATTTGGTGACCCCTGTGTCAGACTGGGCGGTACTTGTTGAGCTACAGTCAAAATCGATCGACTCAAAAATGCAGATAATAGTCTTAAGAGGGTGGGAAATTGCCCCTGTTGAGGCATAATTTTAATAATTTTTCCTTTATAGTTATGCAAAAGCCAGTGTAATTACCTCTGGAGGAGATTTCCCTCATACCATCGGATAACCCAATCGGGTGAAAAATTAAAAAATCAAAAATAAAAGATCGCGCAGGTAAAAAATGAAGGAAACTATCAAACAATTTGCCAAACAAAATTTTCCCAAAACAATCGCCAAAACTATGCCTTCTTGGCCGAATCTCTTGCAAGGAGTTGCAGAAGCCACTCGCCAACTGTTGACCGCTGACGATTATACCACAGCTATTAATGAAGCTTTAGCAACTTTGGGGCGGGTAACGGGAGTCGATCGCGTCTATATTTTTGAAATTCATCCCCACCCAGAAACAGGGGAACCTGTGACGAGTCACCGCTTTGAATGGGCTCATGCTAGCGTTACTGCCGAACTTCACAACCCTATTTTACAGAACCTAGATTTCGCCGCTTACGGGATGACGCATTGGTACGAAACGCTAAAAGCTGGGAATTCTGTCAGCGCCTTAATTAAAGATTTACCGCCTATCCAAAAACAATTAATAGAACCGCAAGGAGCTTTATCTATATTAGTTGTTCCCATTCCAATTAACGGTCAACTTTGGGGTGTAATTGGTTTTGATGATTGCCATTGCGATCGCCGCTGGTCGAGAGATGAAGAAGCGGTGTTAATGACGATGGCGGCAACGCTGGGCGGCGTCATCGCTCAACGACAAACCCAAGAAGAATTGCGCCAAGAACGCGATTTTATTGCTGCTATTCTCGATACTGCTGGTGCGTTGGTGGTGGTACTCGATCGCCAAGGGCAAATTATCCGCTTTAACAGAGCTTGCGAACAAATCACGAACTACTCATTTGATGAAGTAAAAGGCCAATATTTCTGGGATTTATTCTTAATTACAGAAGAAAAAGAGGCAGTAAAAGTTATATTTGATAAGCTAAAAGCAGGTCATTTCCCGATAAATTATGAAAACTATTGGCTGACAAAAAACGGGATACGGCGGCGAATTGCTTGGTCAAGTACAGCCATCCTCGACGCCAATCGCAATGTCAAGTACATCATCGGTACTGGGATCGATATCACCGAGCGCTACTTGGCACAAGAAGAACTGCGGAAAGGAGAAGAATTATATCGCACCCTGGCGAGGAACTTTCCCAATGGTGGAGTTTTCTTGTTCGATCGCAACTTGCGTTACACCGTTGCAGAAGGTACGGGATTAGCTGCAATCGGTGTTTCCAAAGAATTATTAGAAGGCAAGACAATTTGGGAGGTATGGTCTCCCGAAACCTGTAAAATTATAGAGCCGCATTATCGGGCAGCACTAGCCGGAAATACAAATATTTTTGAATTGCAATATGGCGAATCGGTATATCTTTTACATACATTGCCGGTTAAAAATGAGCGTGGGGAAATATTTGCGGGAATGTTGATGTCTTTAGATATTACTGAGCGCAAGCGAGTCGAAATAGCTTTGCGCGAAAGCCAAAGGCGCTTGCGTCAGCAAAACCGAGTGCTGATGGAATTAGCGAAGGACAAAACAATCAATAGTGGCAATTTAAAAACGGCGATTCAAAAAATTACCGAAGCTGCTGCCAAGACTTTAGAAATTGAACGAGCTAGCGTTTGGTTGTATAATAGGGATCGCTCTCGCATTACCTGTATCGACCTTTACGAACGCAGCCCCAATCGTCATTCTCAAGGTTTGGAACTGGCAGCACTTAACTATCCAGCTTATTTTAAGGCATTGGAAACCGAGCGGACAATCGCCGCCCCTGATGCCTATACCGACCCCAGAACTAGAGAGTTTTCCGAGCGCTATTTGACACCAATTGGTGTCAAATCTATGTTAGATTCACCCATTTGGTTAGGCGGGCAAATGGTGGGAATTGTCTGTCACGAACAGGTAGAAACTTGTCGTCATTGGGCATTAGAAGAAGAAAATTTTGCAGGCTCTATAGCGGATTTAGTTTCTTTGGCGATCGAAGCTTACGAACACCAAAAAGCAGAGGAGCAATTACTTGCAGCAGTTCAACGCGATCGCCTCTTAGCTCAAATCGCTTTACGCATTCGCAGATCGCTCAATCTCGACGAAATTCTTAACACTACAGTTGCGGAAGTACGACAATTTCTGCAAGCCGATCGCGTTTTCATCGGCTACCAACAA
Organism: Aerosakkonema funiforme FACHB-1375; assembly: GCF_014696265.1. Classification (GTDB taxonomy): domain Bacteria; phylum Cyanobacteriota; class Cyanobacteriia; order Cyanobacteriales; family Aerosakkonemataceae; genus Aerosakkonema; species Aerosakkonema funiforme_A. Next base: position 22,314 of record NZ_JACJPW010000081.1, read on the forward strand.
CTAAACAGTCAAGGGCAAATAGTTGCCGAATCAGTCGATCCCAAGTACCCGTCTGTTTTAGGCTTTCTGGTAAACGATAAAAGCTACCTGCAAGAATTGCGATCGCTGTTTGAAAATCATCGCGTCCGAGTAGTGGAAGATACCGCCAAAGTCACACAACAACCTTGTGCTAAATACTATTCCGAATACAAAATAAGAGCCGGTTTAGGTGTACCGATTTTGTTGGGCGATCAGCTATTTGGTGCCTTAGTAGTTCATCAATGTTCCGCACCCCGTCACTGGCAGCAATTTGAAATCGATCTGCTAGAACAGTTGGCAACGCAAGTAGCGATCGCGATTCAGCAAGCCGAACTATATCAACAAGTATACGCTCTCAATGCTAATTTAGAACGACAAGTGGAGGAGCGCACATCTCAATTGCAGCAAAGAAATAGGGAATTGCAAGAAATCAACCAACTTAAAGATATTTTCTTACACGCTGTCACCCACGATTTGCGGACACCGGTTATGGGTTGGTTGCTGGTACTAAAAAATTTGCTCAATACTCACGAATCAGAATTTATCAACAATCCCAAATCCCAAATCCCAAATCCCAAATCCGCAGTTCCCGTGCCGCGATCGACTTTAGAACGCATGATCCAAAGTAGCGATCGGCAACTCCACCTCATTAACTCGCTTTTGGAAGTCCACTCTACTGAAGTACGCGGTTTAGCTCTGCACCCCAAGCCACTACAACTAAACGAAATAGTGCAAGCAATTATTGCAGATTTAGAGCCCCTATTGGATAGGAATCAAGCAACATTTCACAATTTAATTAGCTCCGATTTGCCAATGATAAATGCAGACCGAGAACAACTATGGCGCGTTTTTGAAAACCTAGTAACCAATGCCTTAAATCATAACCCACCCGGACTTAATTTGACCCTTAAAGCTACTATTGAAAACGGGAAAACGCCAGATTGCAAGTATGACAATCCCAGCGATATATCTCTAGCAACGAAGCATTTAGATGATGATTATTTCGTGTTATTAAAAGATTTCTCCCAGAGTAAGAGCGAAGCATTTGTGCCAGTATCATTTTCGCCGCGATCGGAGACTGCCTGCACAAATGTTAACCCCTTCGGCACTCTAATGCAAACGCCCCTAGCCCCTGTACCCAGCCCCCAATTTATTCGTTTCACTCTTGAAGATAACGGTGTTGGAATGGATCGAGAAACTTGCGAGCATTTATTTGAACTATACGTGCGCGGTTCCCACGTCCGGCGCTTAACCGGGATCGGATTGGGTTTGTATCTCTGTCGGCAAATCATCACAGCCCACGGCGGCGAAATTGGTGTGATTAGCAGTCTGGGTGCTGGTGCAACCTTTTGGTTTACTTTACCCGTTGTTAGTATTGGAGTTTAGATTCCGGTGCAAAACCTAAATATTGGTATGCTTTTGGCTGTAACACCGTATGAGCAGAGGAATTATGAAGAAAATCAAAAATCTTTTTATTATACCAAATCCGGGTCTGATACCCCCTGTTTCAGTCTCAATGTTCCTCTCCCACTCCCCCACTCGTTCCCAAGGATAACGGGGGTAATCGAAGCGGATTTGATATTTTTATACCTTTGATGTGGTTTTTATGTATATTTTAAGCTTGACAGATCATTAACTCACACACTTGTTGTATTCTCCTAAAGAGTTGGGAGCGTGAGGACTCCAAAGCTCCTACGGTCATCTCAGATTACGAACCCTAAAGTATGGTCAACAAAAAGACTCCCTCCATTGGATTGGTTGAAGTTCCAGCCACGGGACTATACGATGCAGAAGGCAAAAATTGGACTTCTTTATATAGACATCGTTCCTTAATCAGCAAGCAAGTTTTGATCCCTGATTTGCAAGCCGGAGGATTTGATGCCCGATTGGTCAACCTCAGAGATGAAAATTATAGTGAAGAATTTGGGGAGATTGCCTGGAAAGGGATGACCCTACGGAAAACTTATGTAGGGGGCAAAATTTCTGCCCTCGATCCTCACGCCTTCGATGCTTGGGGAGTTACAGTTAATTTCTCCCAAGATCGTCAAGTCAGTTGTATGCTGATTGAGCATCTGGCTAAGGGCGGTCGTCCCATTGTAGTTGGCGGATCGGATGCTCTGGCCGAACCGCACCACTACTTCCAAGCTGGCGCAACAGTAGTAGTTCAGGATAAATCAGGGGCAGCGAATTGGGCTATTTTCGATTATGTACTGGGAAGACCTCCTCGCGAAGAACTCACGGGTGTCATTCTTGCAGATGGTAAACAGTATCCTCGGAAGACGAAAGCAAAAAGTCCAGATGAGTGGGCGCTACCCTCAGTGGAGGTGGCGCGGGAATGTTTGGGGACACTGCCCAATGTCCAGGGATTAGTGCCAGTCGGTTCTTTGGTGGCTGACATTGGTTGCGATCGCACCTGTGATTTTTGCATGACACCCACCTACGGCACTGGTTTTCGGCGAATGTCCCCAGAAACAGCCCTCAAATGGTTGGCGATCCAGAAAGAAGCGGGAGCTCGATCGATCAACATCGGTTCCGATCAATTCCTGGCGCGTGTACTCTTTCCGGGAGGACGAGAAGAAATCCTTGAAATTACCAATGGTGCGCGAGAGATGGGAATAACTCTCATGTGGCCCAATGGTTTAGAACTGAGGAAAACTACTTTGGGGGCGGGGCGTAACTACGAAAGCACCGACCTCAGACCTGATGAAGAACTGATTGAAGCACTGTTTGGCTGGGATGGCAAAGTCGGTTGTCCTTTAGCATATATCCCTGCCGAACGTCCGGTTTTTGGACGAGAAGCATACAAGAAACTTCTGCCCTGGCAAGAGCATTGTGAGTTGATGAAATCTGTAGTTAGAACGGGTGTCCCTGTCATTGCCTATGGCATCATTATCGGGTTAGCCGATGATGACCATGAGGATTTGTTACGTCTTGAGGAAGCGATCTCAGACTTGGTGGATGAACTGGTACAGATTAACCCTCAACTGGAATTTCAGACTTCGTGCTACAGCATTATTCCCTTGCCCGGAACTCCGCAAGCTTATAACTTACGCAAATCAGGAATGCTTCAATTTGAAGACACCTGCCTTTGGGGGGTATGGACAACGACTTCCAAGACTCATCACCTTACCTACGAAGAGGTTTCCGATTGGCAAATTCGTCTATCTAATATTCGGAGAGGACCGTCTGGATTTACTAACTATAACGGGGAATATTCAGGGATGGTTAGTGAAGCTTCATCTGAGGACTCAAAGATTGTATTGGGGAATGTGAGCTAAACACCGCCGATTATTCTCGGCTGTAACTAGACCCTTTGCAGTTATGGGTCTGGTTACACCCACTACCCGATCGTGCTTCTCCATTCACGATCGCAGCTCTGGAATTCCCGCGAATAACCTCGAAACCCAATACTGCTCGGTTAAGGATTTTTCCTTATTTTTAGCAGATTTAGGTAAAGCAGGTTCGCAATTAAGTTTTGTTTTTGGTATGCCTCCTAAAGTGATAGATAATGATATTTATGCACGGGAAGATCCGGATACTTCTTTGCATTTAGAGTTATCTTATAGCTACCCAATAAGTAACAAAATTTTTCTCATTTCGGGATTTTTAGTAATTACTAACCCAGAGCATAATTCAGATAATTCTCCGGTTTGGGTCGGCTCGCTCCGAACTTCTCTTATCTTCTAGTTGAGATCCTTGAACAAAATGAAACAGGATTTACGCAATAGTCACACTTTAAGCCTTGCTTGTTCTAGGATGAGCCTACGTCAATTCTATAGAAATAAATGTATGCTCGCACAACGCCTAAAACAATTTATTTCGTTTTTTCTAATAACTCTATTTTCGATCGTTTTAATCAATTATTTCTCCTTAGCACAAACAACAACTAACTCAAATCTACCTGGAAAAGGCATTACGATTCGTCCGGGAACAAGCGATTGGATTGAGGATCGGTTTCAAACTGAAATTATCAATATTGGCTTGGAGAAACTCGGCTACAAAATAGCGCCACTGGTAGGAGCGGCTTATCCAGCCCTTTATACCGCAGTCGCTAATGGTGATTTGGATTTTGCTCCTGTCTTTGGAGAACCCGGGCATAATTTATTTTATCAAAATGCTGGTGGTGCAAAAAAATTGGAGAAAGTAGGTTTGCTGTTTCCACTCATCCAGGGGTATCAGATTGATAAAAAGACTGCGGATAAATATCAGATTACTAACTTACAACAATTTCAAGACCCAAAGATTGCCAAGCTATTTGATACCGATGGAGATGGCAAAGCCGATCTAGTTGGTTGCGATCCGGGTTGGAGTTGTGAGTTAGAAATGGATCGTCATCTAGATGCTTACAAATTGCGGAATACTGTAGAAATTAATAAGGGAAATTATACAGCTCTGATTGCAGATGCCTTAACTCGTTACCAACAAGGAAAACCATTTTTTTCCTATGTTTATAGTCCTTTCTGGCTCGGTCAGGTAATGAAAGTCGATCGAGATGCGATCTGGCTGGAAGTTCCATTTACTACCTCTTCCAAAGCCACTGGGAAACTTACTGCCAAAGATACATCTGTAAACGGCAAAAATCTGGGGATGGTTCAAGGTAGATATCGAGTACTTGCCAACCGAAAATTTTTAGCGAAAAATCCCTCGGTTAAACGTTTCTTTGAACTGGTGAAAATTCCTTATCAAGATATGATTCGGGAAAGTTTTATCATTAAACAGGGTGAAGATAAACCCCAAGATATTCGTCGTCATGCCGAGGAATGGGTGAAGCAGAATAATAAACTGTTTCAGGGCTGGATAAATCAAATCAAGCAACCCAATCATAACCTGTTAGAAGAAACTTCTTCAAGTATTGGGAATAATCCTAACCCCAAAACCCAAAGTTTAACGAGATTGAGTATCTTATTAAATCCTTTTCAGCTTTACACCGTTCCTCTAGACAAGTGGATTACAGCAACTATTAATTTCTTGGTAAATAACTTTCGTCCTTTCTTCCAAACAATTCGCATTCCGATCGGTTGGGTATTACAAGCAATTCGTAATTTCTTGTTGGCGATTCCTCCAATAATCTTGCTACTATTGGCCAGTTTTATGACATGGCGAATTGCAGGAAAACCTGTAGGAATTTACAGCTTACTTGCCCTAATATTAATTGGTTTTACTGGGCTGTGGGAAGCGGCGATAATTTCCTTAGCTCTTGTGGTTACATCTGTGATATTTTGCATTATTGTTGGTATTCCCTTGGGTGTAGCTTGTGCCCGGAGCGATCGATTTGAGCGAGCGCTTTTACCCCTCCTTGATGCCATGCAAACTCTGCCAGTGTTTGTTTATCTGGTGCCGGTAATTATGCTATTTGGAATTGGAGAAGTTCCGGGGGTAATTGCTACGATTATTTATGCCCTTCCTCCCTTAATTCGCTTTACTAATTTGGGGATTCGACAAGTTTCTCCAGAGATTGTGGAGGTAGCTAGCGCCTTTGGTTCAACACCCAGACAAACCTTATGGGAAGTGCAAATTCCGCTGGCTATACCCACGATTCTGGCTGGAGTTAATCAAACTGTGTTGTTTGCTCTGGGGATGTCGGTGGTTGCTTCCATGATTGCAGTTCCAGGACTGGGTTTAACGGTATTACAAGGTGTGGGGCGCTTAGATGTGGGGATGGCAGCTGTGGGGGGATTAGGAATTGTTTTGTTGGCAATTCTGCTCGATCGCATCACTCAAGCTATTGGCAAGAGGTATAACGGTTGAAGCCTTACAGGAATACCCAAATTATAGGGGTCTATCTTTCCCTGTAAATGTTAGAAATTGCTCGAAAAAAAAACAAGTCGATCGATATTTGTAACCAGTCAAATTGGGAAACGAAATTTCTTTCAGCAGAAATCATTAAATGCTATTATTTATGTAGGAATATTCACCTTTGGTCACGCTCATTAGATTGAACAATGAAAAGAAGAAGCAATTCTCTGGGATAAAAGCCGGAGCGAAGCTTACTCACCCCAGTATCGCGATTTTCCCAATTAACTCAGGGATTTCCCACAAAAGTGGAAGAGAATAAATTTGCCAGCATATTCAAGTAATACAGAACAAATCGAACAACTACCAATGTCAATATTAGAGCCATCTCCGCAGATTGTCACAAAAGACTCCCATTTCCTGGCAATTGCTGCCATATTATTAGCTGTTTTAATTTGTGGATTCACACCAATACTGATTCGATTTTGCGAAAGCGAAGTCGGACCAGATGCGCTCGTCTTTAACCGCTACTGGATAGCCACAACAGTTTTACTATTATGCAATGGCTTGGGGGCTGGACACCGCTTTTGGAGCAAATCTCAAAATCTGTCCAGTCAACTGAATGAGGAAACATCCTCCCCCATATCTTATACGAGTCAAACAGTATGCCTCTTGTTAATATCGGGATTCTGCTTCGCTACTATGCAGGTTTTATGGTCTTGGTCACTCACTCAGACTAATCTTGCCAACTCTGCCTTGCTTCATAATTTTTCCATCTTTTTTACAACAACAGCGGAATGGTTCCTCTTCAAGCAATACTTTCATAAAAACTTTCTGATGGGTCTTGTTATAGCTGTAGGAGGAATGATTTTACTAGGATTAAATGACCTGCAATTTGAGCCATCTCAAATCCAAGGAGATATTATTAGCCTAGTCTCTAGTGTGGCGTTTGGGGCGTTTTTAATGAGTGCGGAAAGAGTGAGAAAACGAGTAAATACTAACACCACAATGTTTTGGTGTTACGCATTAGCAATTATCCTGACTCTCCCGCTGGCTGCGATCGTTCGCGAGCAAGTATTCCCTATATCAGTTCAGGGGTGGTATGGTGTTTTTATTTTGGGGCTTAATGCTGCTATATTCAGTTTTTTGCAAATATATAGTCTTCAGCAGTTATCTGCATCTTTCGTTGCCCTAGTTTTCCTACTAGATCCAATTTTGACAGGTATCTTTGCCTGGTGGATATTTGGAGAAACGTTGCCTTGGCTCAATTTATTTGCATTTGCTGTAATTTTAGTGGGGTTGTATTTCGCGGTATCTAGTCCATCGGTAGCGAGCGATTTTGAGGAGAATTAAGTACGAAATAGCCATAAAGGTTGAGAGCGCGTACACTTGATTCGCCTGAATTGAGAAATAGACATCTCCTCCAAAAGAATCTTAAAGGGCAGGCAGGATGCCTACCCCACAAGAATTTTTGGAGGTTTTCCCCCTTTGACATACTCACCGGGCTGAAGCCACGGTGATTCTTTACGCTTCATTGAGCTCTGCTACCGAAGTAGTCTTAGAATCAGCAGACCCGGATTTGGTATTATTATTCTCAAAATTATTATTAACTAATTTTTCAAACTTATTGAGATTATTATTTAATTGTTAATTTTAAATCGCCTTTGTCGAACTGGCGACAAGCAGATAACTGTGACGCCTAGTACAGCAAAACCCCTATTCAATGCGATCGCGGGACGGGGACTTTAAGCTGCTCCACAAGCCAGCTTCAAGAGCCTTTTAGACAAAATGGACGGAATTGCCCCAATCGATCGAGTGCTTCTGTATCCTATTTAACCCAACTCAATTATCAAGTATTGTTAAAATTCTTTCTCAATAACTCTAAAGGTTATATAAGTGTTCTAGGTCTGCTTATTGAGAATCTTTTTTAACAACTCTCATGTTGTTTTAGTCAGAGGTGCGAACATAACAACCTTTGACTGTGCAACTTATTATGAGAATTTGTAGCCAAAATTGGAGAAATTCTATGGAATGCCATAAATGTGTAAGAAATTGCGGTAACACGCATCAAGGAAAAAAACGCAGTTTTTGGAAATGGCGCACAAAAAAGGAGAAATCGGTAGAATCGCCAAAAATTCCGAAAGTTGCTTTAGTCGGTACGCCTAATGTGGGAAAAAGCGTGCTGTTTAATGCCTTGACAGGTACTTACGTTACGGTATCTAACTATCCGGGAACGACTGTAGAAGTGTCGCGAGGAGAGACGCGCATAGGAGATCGCTTCTTTGCCATTGTGGATACGCCGGGAATGTACTCGCTACTACCAATTACCGAAGAAGAAAAAGTCGCCAGAGACTTGCTGTTTGCAGAAACAGTAGATCTGGTAATTCATGTTATCGATGCCAAAAATTTAGGCAGAATGCTGCCGTTGACGTTTCAGCTAATTGAAGCGGGATTGTCTGTATTGTTGGCAGTTAATATGATGGACGAAGCACAACGCTTGGGTATCCAAATCAATCCCGCTCGCTTGGAAAAAGAATTGGGAATTCCAGTCGTGACAATGGCGGCGGCACAAAATGTCGGTATTTCGGTATTGAAGGAAAGGGTGTTTGAATATGTTAAGTCAGATTGCTTATCCGCAGCCTATTGAGGAAGCGATCGCCAAAATAGAGTCTCTGCTTTCCCAGGAACTCTTCCTCTCTAACGATCGGCCAATTTCCAAACGCAGTCTCGCATTGCTGTTATTGCAAAAAGACCCTGATTTTTGGGAAAAAGTGCAGCAAAAAGAACAGCAATATCAAGCAATTGAAGCGGCGATTAATTTAGCGGAACAGCAACTCAACCAACCCCTGAGTTTAGCGATCGCGCACGCACGTCAGCACCAAGCTTGGCATCTCGAAAAAAAGGTACTCCAAGAACCAACTCAAGAACAAAGAATGTTCAGCGAGAGGTTGCACAGCCTCACCGTTAATCCCATCACCGGATTTCCCATCCTGGTAGTTATTCTCTACTTCGGCGTCTATAAATTTGTCGGTGAATTCGGCGCAGGCACATTAGTTGATACCATAGAAACTTTCTTTGAAAGTAACATTAACCCCTTCGTCAACTCTGCACTAGCTCAAATTTTACCTTGGCAAGCGCTGCAAGATTTGCTCGGCAACGAATACGGCATCATCACGCTGGGAATTCGCTACGCCGTCGCGATCGTATTGCCAGTAGTAGCTACTTTCTTTTTAATGTTTTCTCTGTTGGAAGATAGCGGCTACTTACCGAGATTATCCCTCATGCTCGATCGCCTATTCAAATCCATCGGTTTATCGGGACGCGCTGTGATTCCAATGGTATTGGGATTGGGTTGCGATACAATGGCGACGATGGTAACGCGCACTCTGGAAACTAAAAGAGAGCGCTTGATTGCGACCTTTCTCCTCTCTTTAGCCATTCCCTGCGCCGCGCAATGGGGCGTGATTGTCGGTTTGTTAGCCCAAAAGCCAGGAGCGTTGTTAATTTGGGGAGGATTTATTACCGGAATTTTCTTAGTAGTCGGTTATTTAACAGCCAAATTACTACCAGGAAAAAAAGCCAGTTTTTACATGGAAATTCCGCCTTTACGGTTGCCCAAAATTAGAAATATTCTGATTAAAACTTGGGTGAGGATGAAATGGTATTTCATCGAAATTATTCCTCTGTTTATTTGGGCATCTGTGATTATTTGGATCGGGCGTTTAACTGGGTTATTTGATGCTATCATTAAAGCTATCGAACCGATCGCGATCGCATTGGGATTACCTAAAGAAGCAGCTCCCATTTTCTTATACGGTTTCTTCAGAAGAGATTATGGAGCCGCCGGACTTTTCGATATGCAGCAAGAAAATATTTTCAACGGCAATCAATTACTCGTTGCTTCCGTTGTCCTCACCTTATTTCTGCCCTGCATTGCCCAATTTCAAATCATGCTGAAAGAGCGAGGTGCCAAAACCACTTTCGCTATGACAGCATTTATTTTACCCTTCGCTTTCCTGATGGGTTACTTGATGAATTTAGTTTTGAACGTTTTGAAGGTGACAGTATAAAATGGTCGATCTCTTGACAGTAAAAAACGGACACAGCGGCACCATTGCTGCTTTGAAAACTCAGGACGAAGCAACGATTCGCAAATTAATGGCTCTCGGTGTAATGCCAGGAATTACTCTCACATTAGAACAAAAATTCCCTTCCTACATTATCAAAGTTGGCAGAACTCGCGCTGCGCTCGATCGGGAAACGGCAGCAAGCATTTATTTGCATATTGCTGCCAGTTAGTCACCCCATTTTGGATTTGGGATTTGCTCCGCCTTGAAACGATCGAGTTATCTAATTAGGGTGCGTTACGCTCAAAGCTAATGCACCCTATATAATTGCCAAAAATGCCATAATAATCGACAAATATATTCGATAAATTCCCGTCAAAATGTAACTAAAAACGCAAAAGTAATGATTGTATGCAGAAATTGTGAGTTAACCAAGCAGCAGCCTGTATTGCGATCGCATATAAAACAAAACCACTTTCCGATATCCAAATTCGATCGCGCTTGCTACGTTTAATTCAAGAAGCAGCAATAATTAATGAAAAAGAATCTCATTTACCGCTCGCCCATTCCATTTCCCATTCGCAAGAAAACGATTGGTCTGAGTTAAAACTTCCCCTTCTCGCAACAGTTCTCGCACTTTTAGGTGGCCCATTGCGCTTTGTAGGGTGGGCACTGCCCACCATTATCACTACTAACTAACCATTAAGGTTGATAAACAACCCGGAAATAAAAACCCATATCTTGTGCATTTTCGCCTTTATCGCTAATACTAATTAGCGGCACACCGTAATCAACTCGCACATTTAATCTGGGCAGTGGCTCCCACAGCAAACCCATACCAACTCCCGCTAAAAACCTCTCGTCATCTATCTCTTGTGATGTATTGGGATTATTCGGGTTATTCCAAACTCCTCCCACATCAAAAAACGGTGCTATTTGTAATGTCGGCAAATCGTTTTTATTGCGTTGCAAGGTAATGCGGTCTTCTATAGAAACTCGAAAGCCACTATCACCCGAACGCAAATTTTGCCGATAGCCGCGCAATGATTGACCGCCGCCGATTACAAACTGTTGGGATGATAATAAGCTATCGGTTGTTAATTGCACATCCGCTTGCAAGATGAGTAGATGATTGTTGCTCAGCCTTTGAACGCGCTGCACTTGACCTAACCAACTCAAAAAGCGTCCATCTGGAATTGGATCGGGATTAATAGTGGCGTCAAGTAAGCCGGTACCGAGACTAAATTGCGATCGCACCGCCGTCGCTCCCTTTGTATCCCGGCTTACATATTCTTGTTGAAAGTTAATTACACTGGTGCGGCTTCTCCCTTCTTCATCTGGCCCCTCGCCAAAAGGAGTTGGCTCGCCATCCAGAAACGTCTGACTTTCCCGACGGGTAAAACCAAGCGATAAGGTAAATTCTCGACGAGGCGATCGAAATATCGGTTGACGGTAACTGATTTCATAAAGATTCGATTCACCTGTAATATTAAATCGATCGAACGGAGGCTGAGTAATTTCGTAGAAATTAGGTGCAACTCTTAATTGCAGAGTGCCATCTTTCGCATTGAGGGGAACGCTGTAGGTAAAATCCAAAGCATTAGAACCTCCTGTAGTGGAACGATAATAAGCAGCAGCAACTTCATCCCCAAAACCGGTAATATTGCGATAGCGCAGATTCACCCCCAATCTTTCCGAACCAACGCTGGGTGCTGAATAATTATCAATACTAAAGTTACTATCAAATTGCTCTGCCTCGGTGACGCGAACGACGAGAACACTTTTTCCCAACTCGCTTCCAGCTCGCAGACTCGCTTCGACATTTTCAAATAACGGGTTAACGCGCAGCAATCTGAGTCGATCTTCTAGTTGATTGGTATTGAGGGGAGTAGTTATCCCCAGACGCACGCGATCGCGCACATAAGATCTTCTTAAGCGACGAGTTCCTTCGATCTGAATTCGTTCTAAACTACCTTCAATAATCCGAATTAGCACCACACCATTATTAACAGTTTGGTCTGGCAAAACCGCTCTTGATGTAATGTATCCACGGTCGATGTAAAGCTTGGTGATTGCATCGGCAACCGCCCTCAATTCATCCAAACTAACTTCCCGTCCTTCAAAAGGTTTGGTGATGGCGTTAATTTCTTCTGTACTTAAGACGGTGTTACCGACGACTTCGATTTTTTGAAGCGCTATTCTGATGGGAGGTGCATCTGACTCTGTTTCCGGTGTCGTTATTTCCAAAACCGGACGCTGGTCTTCGGGTGTGGTCGGTAAGGGTGTCGGTGCTGGTTGCAAAAACCGATCGGTATTCGGATTCGGTTGCGGATTCGGTGGTATTTGAGGCGGTATCTGAGGCGCATTCTGTGCTAATTCTTCAGTAAATTCTGCTGCTGAGGGATTTGGCAGCAAAACAACTCCAACTGCTGCATTACTGGGACGTAAGCTACAAAATACAGCACTGAAAATGGAAAATCCCGAACATAGCGATCTCCCTAACCGGGAGCGAAGTAATCCCTTATATTTGGAATAAATTTTTTTTTCCATCGGTCGAGCCCAAGTGACTATTCAATAATTAACTTTGTTCAGAGGAAATTTTATTATTCTCTTTTTGTCTAGCTTAGGTATTATACTTTTTGAATGCAATTAGCTATCGGTAAATCGGCGCAGACAGTTTAAATATTAATGTTTTGAGGCAATTTTTACAGTCGAACTGCACTAACTGGCCAAACATAGATTTGAAAAACTTATCAAAAAAGTAGTTTTTAAAATTCTATTTCCCAAGCTGATTGCATATCAAACATATAAACCATAATTAGCTCAAAATTTAGCATAACATCTAATTTGACGAAAAAAAGGGGTTTCAATTTTCCCATTTCAAGGATAATCATCTAAAAATTTTTCCTAATTTCAAGCTTTGTCCCTTCAAGGCGGAGGTAATCCAAAATCCTTGGTTCGGGCGCTCGGCGGCTCTAAACTAACTGCTACCAGAGCGAGTTTATGTATAAACATTTTGTTTTTTTAGTAAATTTCCACCTTAATTTACCATTAGTTATCTACAATTTGAAAGTTAAAAAGTTATCCCTTTCATCTGTTCAAATGGTACTTCATCTGATTGCTCTAACACAAGTACTGGTATCGGTTTAGCATCTTCATCCCATTTTATGTAGACAATGCGATCTTCAATTGTGGGTTGCCAAACATCGTCTCGATCGCAAGGGCTCAAAAACGTTTCAATACAGTCAATAATTTGATTTATTGTCACATAAGTGTATTGAGTCGGAAACTTCTTTAAAAGAACTTGAATGCGAAACAGCACAATATTTTTGCCTTTGTCGGATACGTTTATCTCATGTTCCACATCAAATACTTCGTCAACTGGTCGATCGCCAGCGCTGCCACTTTTTAAATTGCTAGAGCGCAGTGTGGAGGAAAACTTGTCTTTTAGTTTGCCTTTAATTTGCTCTACGATTGCCAAATGAAACACTTCCTCGCACATCCGCATCCGGATATAGTCCAAGATAATTTCTCGCGAGTACATTAGATCCCGCTTTGCAGGCGTCTGCTTGTAGGCGATCGTATCCTCTGGGTCTCTTGAGGTTGCGAGGCTTGGCTGCTTTTTCGGCTGCATTGTCAATTTACTCCACCTTTGGGGAGCGAGAATTTATTTTGAATATACTCCACTTCAGACAAAACGACTGTAAGCGATCGTCATTTTTAATCATCAGCCATCAAACCATGAAGTATCAGCAACAAATAATAAGCAATGACTATTTTCTCAAACCAGTCCCGATCGCAACGCCACCACAGCTGCCTGCACGCGGTCATCAACCGATAACTTATTCATAATCCCTCTCACGTGAGTTTTCACAGTGTTAGGACTGAGGTATAATGCCTCCGCAATTTCCGGATTGCTGTAACCTTCTACCATTAATTTCAAAACCTCTAACTCCCGCTGCGACAGATTCGCCACATTACCCGTCGGAGAAGGAGGTTTGAGATGGTCGATCACTTTGCGAGCGATCTGAGGGTCGAGATAAGTAGCACCCTCCGTGGCAGCTGCGATCGCTGCCAGCAGGCGATCCACACTCGCCCCCTTAATACAGTAAGCATCCGCACCGCTGGAAAGAGCGGCAATAATTTCCGTTTCAGTCGTGTGGGAAGTCAGCATCACCACTCGCACACTCGGAAGTTCCTTCTTAATTCGCTGTGTCGCCGCAATACCATCCAATCGCGGCAAACCAATATCCATTACCACCAGATCCGGCTTGAGTTTTAAAGCCGCCTCCACTCCCAGATAACCATCTTCGGCTTGTCCCACAAGCTCGATCTGCGGATGCGCGGCTAAAGATTGCTCCAACCCCAATTGCATCATGGGATCGTCTTCCACAATCAAAACCCGAAGCAGCGGGGAACCAGCAGGCAAATTTATCGGGGATGGTGTTTCAGGGGACATGATAGGGCTAGGGGCTAGGGGATAGGGGATAGGGCGTCGGGGCTAGGGCGTCGGGAAGAGGGAGAGGGAGAGGGAAGAGGGAAGAGGGGGAGGGAGAGGGAGAGGGAAGAGGAGGAATTTTTGAATGATTGACTTTCCCTAACCCCTAGCCCCGACGCCCTATCCCCTTTTTGACTTTTGACTTTTGACTTTCCCTCAGAATACTGTTTCAAATCCTCAAATGGAAAGATGTTCGACTTTTGATATAAACTTCTATCATAAGTTATGAGTTTACCAGTCTTCTAACTCGAACTGGTGAGCGGGAACCCGCCAGGTGAAGCTAGCTGTAGCATTAGCTCAATAACCAAAACATCGTAGAGAGGATCGAACCAATGGCATTTACACTTCCCGATCTGCCTTATGCTGCCAATGCCCTAGAGCCGTATATGTCGGCGAACACTTTTTCGTTCCATCATGACAAGCATCATGCTGCTTACGTCAACAATCTCAACAATTTGATCAAAGATACGGAACTAGCCGATAAGTCCCTTGAGGAAATTATCAAAGCAAGCTTCAAAGACTCCTCCAAAGTCGGTGTGTTCAACAACGCCGCCCAAGTCTGGAACCACACCTTCTTCTGGAATTCCATGAAACCGGGTGGTGGCGGCACTCCCAGCGGATCTCTAGCCGACAAAATCAACGCCGACTTCGGCAGCTTCGACAAATTCAAGGAAGAATTCAAAAACGCTGCTGCTACCCAGTTTGGTAGCGGTTGGGCTTGGCTGCTGTTAGACAACGGCACATTGAAAGTTAGCAAAACTCCCAACGCCGAAAACCCCCTAGCCCACGGGCAAACTGCGCTGCTGACTTTGGATGTTTGGGAACACGCCTATTACCTGGATTACCAGAATAAGCGCCCCGACTTCATCACTACCTTCCTTGACCATTTGGTTAACTGGGACTTCGCTGCCGAAAACTTGTCCAAAGCTGCTTAAACCTTTTGTGGGATAGCTTTGCCTGAGAAATGCAGCCAGTACTTTCGCAAAGAAACCCGGTTTCTTTAAGAAACCGGGTTTGGAAGGATACAGTTAATACAACTCAAAACTGCTATAACAGCTGCGATCGCGATCGCGGCTGTCTTTCATTTGTTGTGGTTTTTTGCTACTTAATATGTCAAACTTGTCACAATTTAAACTATGGATAGCAAAGAACTAGCTCAATACGTCGAAGCAACAGACAGCATCTCAAAACCCTGGCTGCTGGTGCAACTCCGCCTCAAAAAACTCGAAGAGCGTCGCCGCACTCTTTCACCCCAAGACTACGCCAAAGAGTTGGCCGACATTCATCAAGACTTGATGAATTTGGGTGAATGGTGGGTCGGCATCGAAGATGAGGCATTCGGCACAGATTGAAACAAAAATATTTTTTGGCACGATCGACTTTTTACAGCCACCGCTCTCTCGTTAGTTAGGGCATTGTTAATTCCACCAAACCCTTTATTATAGCCCCTACGCCCTACCCTCTAGCCCCTAGCCCCTAGCCCCTAGCCCCTAGCCCCTAGCCCCTAGCCCTTCCCCGATGAAGTTACT